>NZ_JBUZTL010000008.1:0-215837 GCF_055408345.1 Pseudomonas sp. B424
TGAATGATCGCGCGCTCTTCAACGCTGAGTTCGGAATAGGACATAGGGGCAGCACCGTACCGGAAAGGTCAGGTGTTGCACTCAGTTTTCGCGGCCGCCGATGTTCATGGGGTGCTACTCGTCATCGGCTATTGGTGGTGTGCTGCGACCTGACGATCTCACTGCAGATGGCTGCGCAGCTTCATAGTCGGCCAGCATCTCGTGAAAATCGGGATAGAGATCGATGCTGGCGCAATTGTCGACGACTACTGAGAGGTCTGTGTCCTCCAGTCGCGCCAGCAAGCGGACGTTTAGATTCGACCAGCCGTGTTGTGCGATGTAACCAGCGCACCCGTACTCGGCACCAATCTTGCTGTGGTGGCAAGCCATGATCGTTCTTAGACCGACTTCATCACTGCCCTTAGGCGGGACAGTGTTCGCAAGGCGGCGCATATCTTCAATGCTGAACCCATCGATGTCGGCGCCGCCGACCGTTGACGACCTGCGCCATGGGCAGGTGGGGCAGGGCTTTTCAGCACACATCTTCATTGCTATTCGACCTAGTGTGAATGATCGGTGGCGGGGCTTTGATGAGCCCCGGTCGGCGGGTGGTAGCAGGTTTTGGCCTATCGATTACTTGCGCTTGTACGAGGCTAAGCGTTGCGTTACTTCATCAGGGGTCAGGTCATGCAGCGCTACAAGACTAGTGGCGCCACGACAGACGAGAATGGCGCGTGTCCCATCTTGGTACACCCATTTGTAATCGCTATGGGTGTTTTGAAAAATCAGATCTTGTTGAGCTAGTGTTGGCTTACTCAATGATCCACCCCCACCCTTCAAAGTTGCCTTTAGGCCTGTCAGCTTTCATTTCCCGCATATCGGCCAAGGCTCCATTCCAGTACGACTGCGCATTGTTTTGGAAAGCCTCTAACTCAATATCTGGTTCATCGCAGATCCAGTCATAACCGATTACTTCTAAGCGCCACGCAGCAATCTCTGCATGATCCATTTGCTGAAAGTCGGGCTGAAAGGTAGAACCTTCCAGACGAACCTTAGTATGAGCTGGTGCAAACTCCGCGATTTTGTCGCGCAGTTGATCAACCACAGCGCTAAGTTCAGGAGTCCACTGGCAATCAAAGCTCGGTTTGCCAGTCTGCTCCGCGACTACGTAGCCCCCATCGCTTTCAACGGCGAGGGTTAGCTGAGAGGTAATGCGAACATCGGCGGCTGATGCCGTAGCTGGGATGCCAGAGGCAACGAGAATCCGTGCCAAAAGTTGAAGTTCCATCATTGCCCTGTGCTCCAAAAGATCTGGTTTCGATGGGGCTATATTACTCATTTGAGTAATACTAAGGCAAGATAAATATTACTCCTACGAGTAATATTTGGCGGCTGCGCGTAGCTGCGCGCTTACCTCGTGGATCTCACCTACTTTCCGTGAAAGTTGACTCTGATTGACCTGGTAGCGTGCAATAACATCACACTGAAACATGCCTTCTACAAAGTGACTTTGCAGAGCCGCAATCAGTGTCTCGCTACGGATTCGAGCGAATCGCACTAGCAAATCAAAATGCTCTTGGTCGACACGGCCTTGAACCAAGCCCGAAAATTCACTTGTCATTACTTACGATCCTTCCTCGTTGAGTTGAAGACTCTCTAAGCCCTTGCGTATCGTTTAGGCGCGCTATCGCTGTAAAGGGGTCACTTGCCTCTGTTTTATTAAAAATGGCCCTTTGGCGAGGCCTGAAGGCTTCAGGTTTTATTCCCCCCGACAGCTTCCCAATCGATATTACGGTTGTGAGTCATCGTGCGCAATAAAATATTACCCGTGGGAGTAATATTGAAAGCTCTGAACAAGCCCCGCAGGCAGGCTGGAGAGGGCTATCTCAAAAGGTGTGCTGTGCGGCATTACCCGCTCCTAACCGGCGCAGCCGATTTGATTGCGTTGGTTTTCAAAGCGGGTAGAGGAGTAGGGTGGGGCGGATGTTGTTGCTGAGTTGCTGGCCCAGATAGCTGGGCCGTGGTGCGGGGGGCCAAGAGTGACTTAGGATTTTGTAATTTCAACATAGCGTGGATTTGCAATTGCATTGCTGGTTTGAGAGCCGCTTACATCACCATCCCAGCACTCGCACTCTGAGTCCCAAGCGCTGCTGTCAAAGTCGAACCCGTTATCCAAAGTCACGGTGCCGTCTAAATTCTTGTGAACCCCATACAGGTGGTCATCAACCAACACTGCAAAACATCCATCGCCAATTTCAAGCGCTTCACCTGGGCGGTCGGCTAGCAGCTTTCTGTAGTCCGCGAGAATCGATTTGTATGACATGTCAAAGTCCTCAATATTTTGTACTGGCTTGCCCCCAGTGAAGGGGGCGCGTGGCTCAGTTTTTTGTGATGTCGGTTCTTGCGAATCCATAAATTGCGATTTGGTTTTTGGCGCCAGCTTCAAGCGCTTCGGTCATCTCCTGCGCTCTGGCCTCGCTGATACAGATCGATTTGGCCGCTTCCAGTACCGCTGCCTTGGGAGTACCTGCTGAAGCGATGGTGCCGTTAGCGTGATGGATCTTGTACATGGCATTACTCTCTTAATTCGTGAACTGCGGGAGGGCGCTGAACTACTTGTCTTTGCAGACTTACCCGCTCCCTCTAGGGCCCGCTTCACTCATCGTGATGATGGGCGAATCAGGTATAGGGTTATTCGCCCTCAGGGTTGAAGTCTTCCCACACGCCCAAATTCACCATCAGCTCTTTAAGCTGCTTCGATGCGGCTTTCGGGCAAGAACCTTGCTCAACATCTAAGATCAGCTCTCTCGCGGCACTAAGGATTTCGTGCGTACGTCGTACATACACGCGAACCTCTTCCACCATATCGAGGCACGCTTCACAGCTATCATCATCTGGCACCCAATCACCTGAGGCCAGCAACGCGATGTCATTACTCAAGTGCTGAAGGGAATCCAAAGCAACGTCTTGGGGCGAATTTGTGGTCATTTCTAGTGTCCTTGCCAGCTCAATGAAGTGAGACTATTGTATATCCCTAGAGATATACACGCAAGGGTGCGCCTCCTTTTATATTACCCGAGCGAGTAATATTTAAGTGGCTAAATATTACTCTTGCGGGTAATGTGTCCCTTCCGGACTTCACCATTGCGGAGCCCCAACCGGCATGGTGAGCGGTGCGGGGAAGGCATAACCGAGACGCCTCTCCTGGCGCCAGCGAACTTTAAAAGGATTAGAAAATATGAGCACTGAAACCCCACAAGCGACCCTAGATCTGATCAGCACGCTGGAGCAGCTCCATCCAACGTTTAAGTGGGAAGCTCTGCCAATTGGTGACTATGACCAGAATGCAACGTTTGGGACGCCTGAAGTGCTTATCTATTTCAGCAATGCCGAGATCGATCTTTGCGAGCAAGGCCCTGATCCATTCTCGGACTACTGCGGTAGCCCGTGCGATCCTTCCCACTGGGGGCTATCGCTCGAAGCTGCAGAGCTAATTCGCGGCCACAACAAAATAGACCTTGGCAGACTGGATGACCCAACCTCACCGTTCTTTACGCCCCCTACTAAACGCGCCAGCACGGCCAGTTGAAAGGCGTGGCCTACGCGGGGGGGGCTTCAGTAGCTCAGCTCTTCCCCTTCGTCCGGTGCAACCGGGCCGGATGATGCCCAGCCTTTAGCCGTTGCAAAGCATGCTTTGGCTTGCCGCAAATGGTACCCACAAAAAAACCCGCGCTTGACGGGTTTTTTTGTATCTTTTACCAGCGATGTCGTCCCTTGATGTGCCGCAACCAAGTGCGCAACCTGGATACCAGATTCTGCCTAGAGAGTGGCTGCCTGACATTGACGGGAGGCTTGTGTATGCGCAACGCCGATTTCTTGATGAAGGGCCAAAATTTCTTCAGTAGTGAACAGGCCTGTAGATCCAATGCCCGACAAGCAACCCAAAGCACGGTTGTGAAAGGCTGACCGTTCACTGTGTTTAGTTTGTTCGGTAAGCATAGTGATTTCAGAGCGGACTGCAGTGAGTGCATTCTCTTTGGCTTTAGCGATATTCATAACGATCAATTCTCGATTTTGGACGAGGCGAAAATCGCGTCCTCCTACGGGCTTTGCCCCACGTTTTAAGGCAGGGCTTAGTAACCTGGTGCAATCACCTACATGAACTCTTCGATGCTTCTGAATTCCGTTGGGCCCGTTTCCGAGCGACACACCCAGCCACGCTGCAGCCGGTGATTTAGAGTTCGGCCAGCCATCTCAGACTCTAAGGCATATACGGCTTGTTCGTTCACGAGGGCGTAATCCTCATGGTCAAGCGCCTTTGAGACTTGGCCCCACACAGCATGGTATAGCGCGTGCTCAGCATCGGGATGCTGAAGTGCTTGTGAGGTGGATGCGATCACCTGACGCACCAATGTCGCAGCTTCGCAAAAGCGTCCCATCGCAACGGCTTCCAAGCGTTGGGCGAGGTATTCCAAAGCTACTTTGTCCATGAGCATTTTCCCGTGTACTTCGAATGCCAAGCTGACTCAATCAAATCCCAGCTTCTTCAATGTCACATGACATTCACTATCTACCCAGCGCCAGCGCCTGACTCGAATTGAGGTCGTTGATGATCTGTTGCACTGCGACTGCAAGCTGACCCTCACGGAGTGCCGCATCTCTGATGAGATCTGCAGCTCCGAACTTGCTCCAATGTTCCACAGCAGCTTGACCGGAAGCCTCAGTGTTTTGGGAGACGTATTCGAAAACCACACCTGGCAGACGCTGGATAGTGTAGTGAAGCTGTGACGGTCCAAATGCCTTAACGAGGGCTTGGAGAACAACCGTGATTTCTTCGAAGCGTCCCTCAGCAGCCAGTTCGCGAACAGCAGTGAGTGCCGGTTCACTGACGTGTGATTTATCCCACTGCGCTAGGGATTCAGCAATTATTGTGAGAACGGGTCGCATGTTTAACCTCAAAGATCGTTACGGGATAAGGCCAGCTCCAATAGTAGGAAGTGCTGACCAGAAATTTAAAACCTTGAACGCTGAACGCTGAATGCAAAGCTTCTGATAAGAGGGTGAGGGGCGGCGGTACCGGATTGAGCCTACCCTTCGAGATAAATACTGAGGGGCATGTCGCCGCCTTTTGACCGATATGCCAAGTAGGCACCCTCCTGAGCTGAGTGCTCTAAACCTTGCCGCTTGACTACCACAATCTCAGTGGCCAAGCCTTGATCCGCTACGTAAGACTGCAGTGCATCGAGCGCTACGGCCTCAGTGTGACCCGTAAACATAAGCGGATCACCCAGCAACTGGTTGGAGTCTCTGTCGAGTGTGACTTCGTACCTATTCTTGCGACACAGCACGCTAGCTTTGATGGTGTGCATTGTCATCCCCTGAAGTGCACAGATTTTGTCTCTGCATGGATTGCAATCGGTAACCTGACTGGCACAAGGAAGAGAGCCAGACACAGGGCATTACGTTTATGGCGCTGCCAGTTTGTGAACTCGGGATTTTCAGAGTGCAGCCAAACGGCGCAAGTTGATGTGGCTAACAACCTGGCTGACCACCAGCGCCCCCAAACCTTCGGAAGATGGCGGAAAAACCAATCTCCCAGTTTTGGCACCGTTGCCTCAACTTGTTGAGCCTTAACAACACAACCTGGAACCTCAAGCCCATCAATGCGCCGTGCAAACACTCGACCCGATTCGGTCAACTGAAAGACCTCCCTGTTACACCCCGTACAGCAAACGCTTTGTTCAACCAACCCCAGAGCCATCAGTCGATCAGCTGCGCAAAGCGCCGGGGCTTGGTCAAAATTCACAAAGCGCCACTGACGGTTGAACCGCCATTCAATTTGCTGGCCCTGAATCCATTGGCCACGGCTAAGAGATCGGATCGAGATGAAGTCAGCCTTACAAAGGCGTTGCAGGGGAGGCAGCTTGTCTTGTTTGGTTGTTGCCATGCTTCACTCCTTCGATTTAGCAGACAAGGAAGTGGATGTCCTCTACGTACTCGGCCCAGCGAGGGCTGGGCTTGAGGTATGGCGCGTGTGATTATTTGATGCGAGCAAGGCGAATCCAAAAATCACGGAAGACTCGTGAGTCAGCGGCGAGTCCGTCGTAGCCAAGTCGCGAAACTTCAAGTGCCCTGTGATTGGCCCGTCGGGCATTGTCGATGTATTGCTGCTGGAGTTTGGAGTAGCTCACGCTTTTTCCTCAGTTTGTGCTGGCGCTTCAGGAAGTTGGAGTTTCACAATTTGTGGGACACACTCAATCCATTCACTGGCCATTTCGATGGCCTGAGCTACAGCCGATGCATCCGCTAATTCGTTCTGCTCGATCAACGCATTTACATCATCACGATCAAAACCCGGCATAGCGGGCAGAACTGCATCTCGTGGTACGGAATCGATCCAAGCGAGTAGCGTTTTCAGGCGTTCAAGAGAGCTTTTCATTTACGGAACCTATGCATGAGCTGAAGGCGCAATGTATACCCCTAGGAGTATACAATCAAGAGAGTTCATCTGCTAATTTGCTGAGCAAAAAAATCAGATACGCAGTCATCGTGTGCACCTGAAACATCTCTCTGTCGAATGGGCTAAGGCCCGCATATAGCAGGCCCAGCCGTTAGCAGTTTATTGCGCAGCAAGCCGCGATGTTGCCTTGGGCTTATTGGGTTGCCGAGAGAGGCGTTCAAAGTCTTGTCGAATCCCTTCAACCGCCATATCACCAACGTGCTCGGTCAGTTTTTCTGCTAGTAGGTCGGCATAATCCATTTCGTCGTGCACGGAACCACTCACCCAAATCGCATTGCATTCATCTGCCAGCGCCTTAACGCCATCAAGAAATTTTCTGCGAGCGACGTCATCCAGTGGCAACCCGTATACCTGGGTGGTGATTTTATTGGTCGTTGTCATGTCTCTAACCTATTGCAAGGACTGAAAGGTTTTGGGGTATTGGCAGAGCATCAGTAATCAAGCTCGCGGACACCACGTTTGATCCGTCGCAGCTCGGTATGCTCGCGGAGCAAGGCCTGGACCTTGTCGGGGCTCTCGATTGCTTGCATACACAACGATGGATTCGTTTTGTCCGAGGTAATTACGGTCACAGACCCGAGCCCTACCATCCGCATGAGAACGCTTTTGGACTGTGACAAATCCTTGATGCGGTAAAGCTCAAGCTCATCAACGTGCATGTTCAGAACCCCCCTGTAACTGAACAGGCGCTCACTGGTTATGACAAAGCGCGTATTTCGCACTACAAGCCAAGACCAGAAAGCCACGAGCAGGGGTATCACCGTCCAGAAAAAGAGTCCGCACAGTAGGAATGTTCCGGCGTTATTCCATTGAGAAGGGGTGCACTGCCAAACGATTTTTTCGTTTGCGTTGAGATGGGGCGTCATTGGTTACTACTCACAATGCTTTGATCGATGATTTAAAGGGCTTGAGGTAGGTCTTCCCCACCAAATGCACCTGTAAGCGCTGTGGTCAGCTTCCCTAAGGCGTCCGTCATGATGGTCATGCTGGCATCGAAGTACTGCAGTGCATCACCTTCGCCAGCTGCTTGTGCCGCGTTTTCTTGAAGCAAATCATCAAACTTGACGCCTTCAATGATCAGTCGATCGGTCAGCTTGAAAGTCAGCTTGCCATTCCACGCGAGAGCCAGCTTCGAAGCTCTGCGACCTGTTGAGAGATGAAGCTGCACTTCTTCAGACGTGAGGTCCATATCGGTAAGTCGCACCTTGCCAACCTTTTTGCCATCTTTGAGGCCTGCGAGATCTGCGCTGTCGAGAATTGTGAATCCTTCAGGTGCCTCGCCGTCCTTAAGCCATGCTGTCATGCCCTCTGCAGGGCTCTGGAGGGTACGCATAGGTCGAACTGGCAAACTCCCCAGCACTTGGCGCAGCGTGCTTAGGAGGTCTTCTGCGACGTTTGGAGCGCTGGTGTCCACGAGGATCAGGTTTTGTTCTGGGATGATCAGTGCAGTTGTGTGTTTGCACTCGGGAATCAAACGGGGAAGCATGCCCGCAATCACCAGTTCCTTCAGTTGGCTGCGTTCCTTGCCATATACCTTGCGCTCCTGGTTGGTCTCGATCTCACGGACTTGCTTGTCGACGGCGTCGTTGACCGACTTCGAAGAAATTTTGCGCAGCCATTTCTCGGCGCAAATCAGAATCCCTGTGCCAACAGGGTGAGCCAGAATCTTCGACTGAACTCCCTCTACCCGTGGCAGGGGACTGGAAAACCCGTAGGTGGACAATTCGTCGTCCCCTGGTGCTCGCGCCAGCTTTTCGGATAGGGCTGCTTGGAGTCTCTCGGTGCTGAGGTCAATGTCACCAGTGATGCGGTAAGCGATTACTTTCTTGAACCAAGTCATGTGCGTCTCTTCAGTGCGGTTGGAGGGGCTTTACCATCGTTTTTGAGTCGAGCTGGTCAGCTCATACGCTTTAAAAAACAACGTATAATGCTACCGCACATTGTAAATGTGGGGTTAGAATTGATCTCACAAAGTGGTCGCCTGTGAATTCTCCGGGTGCCATCTCTCAAAGACCTAGTAAACGAGCCCTCATCCATGAATTTGAAGAAGTACTTTGAAATTCAAAGCCTCGATGGGGCGACCTCTCGAAGTTCCTACGCGAAAGTAGTTTTGGCCGTCCACACCCTAAACAGCCAAGGTGCAAAGCTTGTAGTTGATTGGCCTAAATGGGCATCAGCAGCCAATTACTTCGGCACGACCATGCGGGTGTTTGGTACCGAGGATGAGTTGCTGCAGGTGAAGAAGATTGTTGAGGCGCATGTCGCCAAGATTTTGAGAGGGAAATACGGCAAAAAGCCAATGCTGCTTGGACCAGTTCTCGATGTTCCTGAGCATGCAAAAGTAACCTGGATATTCAAGCGGGACCGAGCCCCGTGCCGCATGCGCTCAAATTCACATGTACAACGGCTCAAACGGCGGGCACTTGCTCGCGGAGAGCAGCCAAAAGAATATGAGCCAAAATTCGTTGAGGCGCACACCCTCATGCTCATGTCGCTCAGTACAGAGCTGCGTTTTCCTATGGATATTTGCCGCGCTCGACCAAATCACTTGGATTTTGTTGATTGCGAGCCATCCGCTTACGGCCTTGGAGTGCCTATTCCGCGCTTTTGAGGCAAACGAGGGTAGATAGCAGTTTGCCACTTAGAGGCCTGCTGCTATCATGCCGTCCTTGTTTTCAGGTGAGTTGTTACGTCCTCGCGGGTGTTGCGCCTTCCATAGAAGTACATCTGTCTCTGAGTAGGTGAAGGATCACACCTCAGATTCCCGCAGCATATGCGGTCGTTTACTTTCGCTGAACAAGCGCTCCTGCTAAATCGCCGTTCTGAAGTCGAGAAGGGCGTAGCATTAGCACCGTCCACTGTATAAGTGGTAAAACGCCAGCTCATTGAGCTGGCGTTTTTATTTGCTCTTCAATCGGCAATCGGGCTGTTACCAGTGGCGTGTTGTGCGCCTGGACGATCAACGAAACGAGTTCTGCAAGTAATCCATCGTCCATGACCTGCTTGGTATAGGCGTGGATCATCCTATAGCCGTGCAGCGTAAACAGATTGGATCTCCTCCGATCCGATTGAAAGGCTTCTTTGCTGCGATGGAATCCAAATCCGTCTAGTTCGACCACTATGTACGACTGCGGAAGGTACACGTCAGCTGAAAAAGACGACCTGGTATCAATCCCTCGCGTTCCCACTCAGGTATGCCTGGCAGTGCCGCACACAACGCCTCATACAGTCGCCGCTGCGGTATTTCGTTGTCCTTCTTTAAGCAGGCCGCAAGCTGTGCAGCTGCAGGAGGTTTGGTTTGCTTCTTGATGGGAGGCGAAGCATTACGCGTCAGCAGAGCGATGCTTTCAGGACTTCGACGCCCAACCATGCCACGGGTTATTTTATCGGCCTCATCTTGTGTGATGAGGGCTCGGGCTACAGCATCAGCGGGTGATAAACGGAATCCCACAGAGATCATCCTAAAGTGATAAAAACTGCTTATTCAGCAGATCACCTTTCGATTTCATAAATGAAATTAAATTTACAAACTATTGTTTTAAATCAGTAAGTTACGTTTGAAATTTAAAAACAAAAGATCGCATGCTGGAGGCCAGCATGCGATTGAAATGCGCTTGTACAGCGAACAGATGCAGCAACTGCCTATTCGGCAGAGTAGGTATGTCAGAGTCACTCCTTTATGCAAAGGAGGTCGACCAACGCCGCCTGTACGGCGGGGTGAAGGGCGACACGGGAGGGCGTGTCGGCTTCAAATTTTACCCTCTTAAGCAGAGGAATTACTACTTGGGGGGAGTCTAACGGTTTAACTTACGATTTAAACAATAGCATAGTTACGAGCACTGCCAAACTCATTTAACAGTGCTATGAGTTCGTAGAGCATGGATAAACAACGCATGTTGTAAGCACGCCTGTTTTGTACCATTGCTCGAATCCGCGCATATGGCATCTATAATATCAAGCGACTCTTTCGTGATTCTAACATTGGTTCTGGTCTTTTCCTTGCGCCCGCGCACCCATGTACCCAAAAGCGCTTCAATCTCCTCGGCTGGCTCTCGCTTGAAGTGAGCCAGCGCAGCGGCGATCCAATCGGGCCACAGCTTCCCCGAAGCATGCTGCGCAGCCATGATGATCTCGACCTGGTCGTTAGGTAGCCATAGAGGGTACGAGGTGGTTGGGATTGATGCCCGTCTAGCGCTTGGAGCAGGATTACGGACCATTTCAGTTTCCATCCTCTTCGTCCAAGTGGTCGAGACCCTTAGCCATCAGCTCGATCACGTCCTCAAGGTATTTCTTACGCTTATTCTCAGGTGCTGCAGGCCATGCTTTCAATGCGGTTTCAATTGCAGCTTGGCTCGCTTCATCTAGACCTTCAGTGGTCTTCAAAGCGACCAGAATGCGTTTCCCCGCTTCTGTGCCTGGAAGGCGCACCTTTGCTCGCGTGATGGGTTGATTTTGCTTGGCGGGGGAGGCTGGTTTAGGTGCAGGTGGTTTGGTGCCGTTGCCTACCGTCGGCGGCAAGTCAGATCCTTCCGAATCGGCATCGAGCACCTGGGCGCCTGGGTTTACTTTCAGGTACTTGAGAAAAGCCCGTGCATGCCCGTCGATTTCATTGATTTTGGAGTACGCTCCTGAGTAAACCGCGTTCAGCACTTCGCAGCCTTCGGGAAGCAGGCAGATAACCCGCCAGCGATGAGACCAGCTACGTGATCGACCAGAAAACTCATCTTCGAACAGAGAGAGCTTAATCTTGGTGTTGTCCGGGCCGCATGGTTCCCCAACTAGAGCGCCAATGTAGGTTCGCATGGAACGAACCTGCGATTGAAGTGAGATGTTGGAGCGGTCGAGGTTTTCATGGATCGTCTGACTCATAGCTGTCAGATCGCTGATCTCAGACCCTGTGACATCGATGCGGTCAACGCTCGCCAAGCAGCAAGCCCAGTACCGGCGTTCGCCACCAACGATCTGAAATCCATTCTGAGCAGGCCTGACCTTTACAGGTTGAATCAAACCGTCTTTCTCGACGTTCGATGCTAAGGCAAATAGCTCCGTCCATACCGTGATGAGTGCCAGTGCACGTTTACGGGCTTCAGGATCGAGAGGCTCACGCACAAAAGTTGCAGTCGAATTGCCCGTGATCGCAGCCCAGCGCTTTGCAGTTGCAGCATCAGGTGGGTTTCGCAAAAGCATGCGCGTGACACGGTCAAGCCAACGACGGAAATGGGCACGCCACAGGCTAACTTTCTGCTCTTCTGTCGGGTCTTCAAAGTTGAACTCGTGCCCGGACCGCACCTCTTCAGATAGCCAAGCCTGGCCTGCTTCTGTCTGGAGCCAACCATCTTTGACCTTGTTGATCCACTCGACGATGCCGCGCTTAGCGAGTTTGTTGATATGGGTCGAACCAAACTGCCTTTTTTTACCATCGGCGCGTTTGGGCTGAATGACATAGGCGTCACACAGCTCTTTGTAGCGCGGATTTAATGGTGTCGGATGGATCTGAGTAGCAAGGAGTTTTGAAACAGGACGTAGCGCGGATGCATCACCAATAACTTGATCGCCTTTCAGCAAACCGAAATCAGCACCACTGCTAACATCCGAACCCTTCACGATGGATTTGCGCGCACTACTCATGGAAAGCACTCCCATTGGTTGCGAGTCTCCATGACCTTTTTAGCAACCAGCTTTACAAAGCGTGTTGATTCAAAGCTGCTAACGCTGTTTGGGTTGGCGAAAACGTGGTCCGGCGCGTTCTTCCAGTTGTCGGTTTCCGGGTAAGTGACCTTATCGGAGAGCGGCGTATTGAGCAGGTATGGCGCCAGCGTCGCAGAAGACTTGATTCGGTCCATTTGCTGTCTGTGAATTAGAATGCGCTTTTCATATAGATTCGGCAGGATTCCAAGAAATTCGAGAGGAATATCCCCGGATTCTCGGCGCTCACTGATCATGGTCTGGAAGTAGCTGATCATAGAGAACACACCATCAGTGCTCTGTGGTTCAGGTACAAACGGGATGTAAATGTGAGTTGCAGCGTGAATTGCTATATCAATGATCGACGTCCGTGTTGGGGGAGTATCGATGATCACAAAGCTATATTTTTCTGCCAGCTCAGGAGATCGCAACCAGCGTCGAAGCGTATCAGCAGCCGATAGAGCCGCTGGCGTATTCGGACGAAAGCTTTGCATGTAAACCAGTTGGTTCTCGTCGTTTGGCACAATGTGAATTAGATCACTGCCCACTGGCTGACATACATCCTTCGGAATTACCCCCATCGCCTCTAGAAGCTCACCTGTGTTACTTGGGTATGGCAGCGGCTCTAATGGGTCGCCCAAATGAAGAAGGTCTAACCACAGGTCGCAAATCGATGTGCGAACAACTTCCTCTTTGAGTTTCACCAATTCTGGATGAGGCCGAGGAGTGGTAAAAGGCGACCCTGTGACTGTTTCGAGAAGGTTCCAGCGCCGTCCTGTGTTCCCTTGAGGATCGAGGTCGATGTAGAGGATTGGTTTGCCCTGGTTGTACTCAGGAAAGCTTGCAAGGCCCTGAACCAGCACACGGCTGGTAGTCGTTTTACCTACGCCACCTTTGTAGTTAGCCGCGACGATGACGGGTACTGGCTTGTGCGTGAAATCGAATTTCGACTTGTCTTGCGTCTTCTTGAGTACCATTGAGGCGCCCCTAAAATATTGGAAAATTCCATTTGCCGAGCGCTTCAACACCCTCAGGCTTTGTGTGGGATGATACACACGCGTGGTACAGTTGCGTAGTACAAATATCAATTTCTAGTGGTACAGCTTCCCCAGCCAAATATTAAATTGCTGCGACAAAAAAAAAGCCCGCATTTGGCGGGCTTCTTGGGTGTTCCTGTATTTCCACGAACTATCAGTTCAACTGGGCGGGACTTCCTCAGTCGGAGTTTTTTGCTTCCTTGCGCTCACGCTCTTCGCGGAAAGTTTCCGCGTAGGCGTCGTCATGAAGCTCCTGGATTTGAATAAGGACAATTTCGTCTTCGTCCTTAAACTCCCAATCTCCACCTTTCGCCGTCCTATCATCGTAGTCAGGAGCGAACTCTGCTTTCCAGTCATCGTCTGCGGGTGATGGGCGAGCTTCTTGGCTAGATGGCATAGTCGTGTCTCTTCTCTTTACATAGGGAAAGCCCAGCGTATTACGGCTGGGCTAGCAGTGTACCTGTAGATGCGCACTTCATTAAGTAGGCTTTCGCCCCGATTCGGTTACGCAGAGAGGTCTTGTTCGGCTAGCGTCCTACCTGCATACGATTGATGACATTGAGCACCGACTCCATGGTGGGTTCTGAAATCCCATGGAACGTATGGAAGTGGAATGTCTCATCATCCACATCCCATCGAGCCAGCTGATCAGCATCGAACGACCACCGCTGTCCATCATGAGAAAATTCAATCCAGCAGAACGAAAGAAGCCACTTCACCACGAGGGCTGTTACATCCGGGTCGTCGTTCGCAAACAGCCCTGCAGCAAGACTCTCATCGCCAACAGCAGCCATTCGCTCGTACCAAACGACGCCATCCCACAAGTCACCCTCATCGGAGTGAAGCAATGCGACCTCGTTCGCCGCTTGATTTGCCAGCGCCAGCAGCTTGCCGTAACCCGCTTCATCAAGACTGCGATCCAACTGCTCAGAATTGGCTTTTGCGTAACTGAAAATGGCGTGAAGCAGAACACCTACATCCTCTTCATCCTTGCTGCGTTCATTCTTGAGAATCATGGTTCATTTTCCTTGAGCTGGTGTGCGGTCTGGCGAACAGAGCTAGCGTTGAGTGAGATAAATACGATCTAGCTGTGCAGGCTGTTGTCGTCACCACACTTCAAGCTCAGGGCGGGATTTGGTCTTGATAGCTCGGTCTGGAACACCAACGCATCAAGCGATTGGCGTGCAATGTCGATCACTGACAGATCGCGGGAAAGCCAGTATTCAAGTGCGGACCTTTCTGTTCGAACTGATGCCGTCAGCCCTCTTCGCATGAGCGCAGCAACCTCAAATGTTAGCCACGAACGCTCATACGCAGAATCCTTTCCTGCAATCCAGAATGAGGCCTCAGTGATCTTGAAAAGCATTACGTAGACCGCAAGTGCCACTTTCGCGTAGGGCTCATCCGACTTGTTCAGCTTGTCCATAACTGGACCTATGCTGCGCAGCGCCTTGATGCGGAATATGTTTGCGTAGGAGGGGCTTTTACCCACGCCAACCAACTTGGGCAGGTCCAGCTCAAAGAAACCCTTTGCTTCCGGCGCGGCAAGCTCAGTGAGCGTCTTCGTGCATGCCATGCACAGAGTGTTTGCGAAGTACAAACGCTCAGATGTGCGAGACGCAGTAGAGCCGTAAGTGAAGCTGGTCATGTCTGTGTGACCGCAGATGCGGGTGCTTTTAGCTGAGAAATTGCGCGTGGTCATTCCCTGTCCCCAGTTTTGAATTCGGTAGGGGCAGATTATCCTTTTAAGGTATATATCACAATGAAATTATCCCATTTAAGGGATAAATATTACTCGCTTGAGTAATATTTAGTTTTGCGCCAGCGGTGTGGCATCCCACTCGGGCCAGCACCGCGCCTCCAAGAGGTCTGAGCGACTGTGCGCCCATTGAGGGCTTCGAAGGGTTGGGTCGTTACTGTGTCATCAGAACATCATCAGCTGGTGGCCAGCGGCCGCTCGTTCGCGAATGTGTCCATCAAGAATGGCAGGGAGTTGCATCAACGCGGCTTTTTCGTGAGCGATGTGGTTTCGCTTTATATCCAGCACTGCGCGGACTGCCTTAATAGGGTCGGCGCCGCCGAAGTACATCAAATCGAGGTCGTTAATGCTGTCCAGGGCGCCAGTACGGCACTTCTCATAGAGAGCGTATGAGGCTGCATGGCTTTTCTGAATTGAGCCAATTAGCACGCCCAACTGATTGATCCGCTCGTCAAGGTTCTTACTTAAATCCCGGATGTAGAAATCCGGCGTGAAGATAGTGCTCGGTTTGATCGCGTCAGCGGGTTGGAAATTCGTGTCGATGTATAAGCGAAGCTCTTGATGGTTGGCAGCCAAACGCACCTGGTCAGCGTTACGTCCAGAAGAGTCGAGGATCTTGCAGGTGGTCTTGGGGGCAGTGCTGGTTATTGAAGTGCAGTCCATGCTGTACATCCCTTAGTTGAAATTGAAGATGGTTGGCTTGTCGCCCACCCGCCAGATGAGACCTAGCCCCGCCATCTCGCACAGGACGGCCCAGCACGAATAGGGAATGTTTGCTCGTCCATCATTCCAGTCGGCGACCATGTCTTCCCCATTAGGACCAAGCCCGAGCAGCCCCGCGACATCTTGAGCGGAGAGTTCAACCCCGAGCCTTTTGCCTATGGCCTGAAGCAGGCCTTGAACCTCGATTGGTGCTGGTGGCAGCCATTTACTGGCTACGGTCAAACACGCACTCCTGATCACAGGCATGAGCTTCCCCAAAATGAATCAGTAGTGGCGCCCTCTAGGAAGCTGGACGCATCAGTGTGCGGGTAATAAATCAAAGTGTTGCCCTGGTGGGCTATCGCCTCATGATAGTAGTAATGGTTCATTATATTTGCAATGCATTTACTAGGCGGAAAAGCAGGTTGCATGGCCGCAATAGCTTGGATCAAAGGTGTATGTAATGAGCGGAGGAGGGTGGCCAGTGTAGATGCCAGTTCTGCGGTAAGAGGCTTAGGCAGTGAGTCTTGTTTGGTTTTCCCGCTCATCCCCTGCCAAGGGGATCGATCAGTCGCATCATTTTTTGGCCAGAGCTGAAGGGCTCAGCCTGGCAGCAGCATCAGAATTGTCGTTTAAAGCCTCAAAAGTCAGGTGGTCTCTGACTTGCGTGAACTCAGCAATGAACGCGCTTCTGAGGACCTGCAGTGACTCTATGCAATCCGGGACCCGGCTTGTTGATCCAACAAGAGCAGCATCGAAACCTGCCTCCCCAGCAAGGTTCTCTGCCTCGTACTGCAAACGATCTAAATCGAGCGGTGTGATGTCCTTAAACAAGGAAGAGTGCTTGCGAAAAAACTCTGCCCGAAAAAGGAGGCTGCGGGCCTCAAGGCATTTTTGAGATGGGGAAAGCGAAGAAATACTCATTTGGTACTGACCTTGTGATGCAGCCCATGGCCGACTGGACTCGGTGATCTACTGACTACGTATAGTAATCTTACACGACGCTGAAAATATCTAAGATGATTGATTCGATTCTGTTACACAAAATGCACCCGTTGTTGATGCTTCGTTTGTAGCTTTCTTCGATTTCCAAATAACTTTTGGCTCCGAGCCATGCTGGTGAAAAGCATGCCGGTCTAGGGCTTCAAGGCCACATTTATGGATCAACCCTCGTAGATACTGGTCCGAAAGCCCGTATGAGCCCCTGTTAAAACGCGTACGGTGCGCCAGCGGAGCACGTGAGAGCTTGTCGTTTCGTGGGGCACACCTTCCGTGCCATTGCCCTGCAGAACGCTTGCAAGAGGTGGTGCCTGAAATTTTTGACACATTGACTTACTCTGTAGAGTATTATTATATCTGGCTTTCTGGCGTGAGAGTCTGACCCGAAATCAACTTGGTCAGGCGTTATGGCAGTAGCGGCTTGTTGTCACTCCTATTCACTTTCGTGTGCCAACCCAACCTGAACGACCTCACCAGTCTGTCAGCTGATGCCGCCATGGGCTGGTGAGTGACAACAACATGAACACGTAGTGGGTGAGCGCCCAATGCAATCGAGCAGCACAGCCTGTTTCGCCAAAGAGGCGCAAACGGGGTGCTCACTAATGACGTATTTCAACAAGAGGTTGGAGCAGTAATGAAAGCCCGCAAAGAATTTGAAGTTGAACAAGGAGCGCAACTGTGAAGCTCAGTCATATCGCCATAGCACTAATGGCGGCAGCCGCATTTTCTTCGACAGCTTCCGGGGCTTTCTTTATTGAAGACTCAAGCATTGTTGGCACCGAGCGCGGGCAGATGGGCAAATTCCAGCCTTATGACGCGCAAGGCAAAGCGACATTCGTAGCACCGAGTGGCGGTACTGAGCCTAAGCAGGCCCGTTACAAAGACGCCGAATTGCTTGTAGATCTGGCATACACCCCTGTTTCACAGCGTGGTTCGGGCGAGCCTGGGATGGTTCCCGGTTTCGGTGACGGCATTCCCTTTGATAGCGCTATGAGCATGATTCTGCCAAGCGGCTGGCAAGTTTATAAGTCAAAGGATTTGGACAGAAAAGTCTTGCCCGAGCAGATTAGCTTTTCTGGTGGAAGGACCTGGCCAGAAGTGTTGAAGCAGGTAGGGGATCGCTACGAGCTACATTTTCATATCGACTGGTATGACCGCACGATCATGATCACTAAAGGCCGCAAAAGCATGGCCATGACGGCCAGTCTGATGCGCGTTGTACCTGAGCCTGTTAAAGCGGCTCCGTCTATCGCTAGCACTGCAACCGGTCAGTCAAAGCCAAATTCCTTTGCCGTCGGCTCATCCACTACAACACCCGCTAATGAAAAAGTGTTGGGGGGTGTAGCCGTCATGGCTCCTGCGAGCACACCGAAGCTCGTCCAAGTAGGTGGTGCAAAAGCTTTTGCTGCCACTGCTGCAGCACCATCAAAACCAGCCGCACCGCCCATAGCGACTTGGATTGTGTCCTCTAAGGACAAAACGATTCGTGACGCGCTTAAGTCATGGACCAACACAGCCAACTGGACATTTGAACCTGAACATTGGGCTGTGCCTGTAGATATACCACTGACCGCTGGTGCCACCTTTTCAGGTGACTTTAAAACGGCTGTACGCCAGTTGATCGCAACGACTGAGTTAGGGGATACGCCGCTACAGCCGTGCTTCTACCTAAACCGCGTTGTACGAGTTGTGCCGATTAACCAAGTCTGCGACCAGATGAGTGCCCGCTGAATGGATGCCCCTGTGAAAAAATTCAATTTCATACCCGCTGTGCTGGCTCTGTCTGTTGCATTGGCATCTGGTTGCTCGACCTACAAAGACAAAGATCGTATTGATGGGCTTGAGGCCGATGTTGGCAACTCAACAAAGGATCACGTTGCCCGCAACATGAGTTCGGTAACCCTGGATGCAAAACGGGCAGCGCAGGATGTAAATCGCCCGTACATCACAGGTAAAGCTATTCCGTTGTCACGTGCTGTGACATTGCCGGCACCATTACGTGGCACTGTTAACGCCACAATGATGTACCGAGAAGATGCTGACCTGATCACCATTGCTTCGCGCATCACCGATGCAACGGGGATTCTGGTCAAGGTAATGCCGGATGCATTACTGCCGCTGGAGGACTTTGGGCCTCGGTTAGACGGCAAGCAAAACGCACAAGGTGGGCCCATAGGTATGAGCGCACCCATGACTGCCAGTACCAGCATTATTGCTCTCGACTCACCACTACCTGGTGCGGGCGCATACCAAGCTCCGATTACCCCCCAGTATCAAACCTCACACGTTAAGGCCAATCAAACCAAACAGGTTGCTCAGGTTGGCAGCGTGCCTTTGGCCACGACTCTCGACGCAATCGCAATGCGTTTGGGTGTGTATTGGAAATACGACTCCGACTTGTCGGCGATTGTCTTTTACCGCACCGAAACCCGGATGTTTGAAATCCGCGGGGCCGAGATGGCCGCAAGCTCAGAAATGTCCATCGATCTCAGTGGTGGCGTAGATAACGCAGGAAGCAGTGGGCTCAACAGCAAGTCCAGAGCCAGTATCGATGTAGCTGGGCAAAAAGAAGGCCCTATTGAAGGCATGATCGCTCGTGTGACTCAGTTCATGACGCGGTCCGGCAAGGTTGCTGCTGGTTCTGGTGGGCTGATGATTGTCACCGACATCAAGTCTTCGCTGGACCAGATCGAGAAGTTCATCAATCAAGAAAACAAGATGCGCTCGCGACGTATTGACTTGGTTTTCGAGGAGATCACTGTCGAGCGCAAAACAAGCGCCCAAGGTTCGCTGAACTGGAATGTTCTCTTTGGAAGTGCTGGTGCTGGCAATGGAGTAGACATCAACGGTCTGAACTCTTTGCTGGAGCAAGAGGGTGCGGCTTTATCTCTCGGCGCATCTGTTGGGTCAGGCCAGTGGAAAGGGTCCTCAGTCAGCATGCAGGCCCTGAGCAAGCTCGGCAAGATCGTTGACCAGAAGATGAATACCTTTGGCGCAATCAACGGGCTCCCAGCCACCTCCGGTCGCCCACAGCGTCAGAAGTACATCGACAAGCTTGAGCAAACGGCCAGCAGTTCAGATGCAACGCAGCCAACGGTAACCGTCACCCAAGCTGAAGAGGTATCTGGTCGAATCATCACTGTGATTCCCTACGCGTACTCTGATGGCGACATCAACATGGCCATCAAATATGACAACACGCCAACCCCAGTATTTGAAAAGCAAGTACTGCCGGATGGTAGCTATGTTCAATCGCCAAGCTCCGTGAGTGACGTCCTGGTTCGTTCAGCAATACTCCGCAGTGGGCAGCCATACGTCATCAGCGCATCGACGGCAAACCTTGCAAATTACGACGAGCGCAGAACTGATCGAAATGCTCCGCTTCTATTCGGGGGATCAGACATCGCGAATCAAACTGATCGTGTAACAGTCTTTGTTCTTACCGCATTGGTAAGAGAGAAGTAAAAGATGACTGCCCAATTTATTCTTGATGTCGACAAACAAACGTCAATTGTTTTTGGAGGTATCACCTGGAAACCGTTGATCGGTTCGAATCTAGCTGGACAGTCTGAAAAACTCGCTGTTTCTACAAAAGCTACTCACTTTGTAGCAGCTGGTAAGCATTCTGCTGCTGTTGGTACGACGAAGCTAGACAGTGAAAGGGTTAAAGAGAAAGGGCGTAAGTTCTACTCGGCGGCAGCGGTTTTCGCACAGGCTCATCAAAGCGGAATCATTGTCACCACCCTTGACATGGAAGACGGTCGTGTTTGGGTTGTTGCTGCACATGATGGCGTAATCCTCAGCGACACAGATGTTTTACTATCGCTTGAAGATTCAGTCGCGCTGGTGACTGAAATTAAGGGCCGTCACAAACAAGCCGTTGTAATTTCTGGCGATTTTGAAACCCAACAATACCTGAACTCAAAGTCACTTTTAGCTCCAGTGCGTTCTGGACTTCAGAAAGTCCCGACTGGTTTAAAAGTCGGGTTGGCAATTTTGGTTTGTCTGCTCATCGCTGATACTTCTTTCGACCAATATAAGAAGTACAAGCGAAACCAAGCTCGTGCATTAGAGAACGAGCAAACCTTCGATGCACATGCTGAATGGAAAATTGTTCTTGATCAATGGGCAGCCTCTATCCAGATCGATGGAGAAGCCGGATTAAAAAAAATCTTCAATGAGCTTGGTCAAACACCTATGACAATAAATGGGTGGAAGCTTGCCGAAGTCAATTGCGCTGCAGTGATTAGCGGGTGGAGTTGTAATGCCCGGTATGAGGCTTCGGTAAATACAAGCAACATGGGTTTCCAAATGGGTAAGCCTAATAGTTGGGTTGCCAAATGGGACGGTCTGACGAATGCAGTGGGAGAGTGGAAGGTTCCTGTAAGCCGGATTGAGTTTGACAGGGCTCATCTAAAAGATGTGTCAGATTTCAGTGTCCAATACATAAGCCGGTTACAGAGAACATTGCCAGCTTTTAGCAATGTTGAACTATCACCTCCAAGCTTAGTGAATATCACACAGCCTCAGGTGTTCGTGAAGACTGAACAAGGTTCGAATATGGTTCCAGTGCCATACCCGGAAGACAATTCCGGTGGGATTGAGTTGCCAAAAACACAAACCTTCAAGGTGGTCGGGCCGTTGAGATCTTTTGTGGTTCTTCCGCTAATCAATGAGACCGCTTTAAAAAATATGCGTTTTGTCGTAGAGGGCCTGGGCTCGGCTCCTACGTTGAGAAGCAGTATGTTTACTGCCGAATTAACAGGTGAATTCTATGTCCGTTAGTAAATGGAAACTCTTCACTTTGGTATTTGGAGTTTCGGCTTCCTTTTCCGTGAGTGCCAACGACGGCCAAGAAATTCAACGATTCAATGCCGTTATGGAAAATACTGTCAACGGCATGTTATTGATTGATGCGAATCGCGCAGTTGTGGCCGAGCAAAAAATGCTGGATGAGATCAACGCTCGTCTTGGGGGGCCTTCTGCTACCTCGTTAAATCAATCAGACATTCAGCAACAGCAAAAAAGTGAAAGTGAAGCAGAGCCTGTACCTGTTGTAGTTCCAGTCCAGATGGATGTGGTAGGAATCTTTGGTTTGGGAAATAACCTTTTGGCAGACGTAATGATCAATGGTGCCAAAGTGCGGTTCAAACGAGGCCATGCCGCGCCATTGGGTATGAACTCTGACTATCCATATCGGTTAGTCGGTATTGAAGCGCCCTGCGTTAAAATCACTGATGCTACAAAGACGCTTCGCAGCGTTTGTTTGAACAAATCAGGCTTGTAGGAGCGATTATGTCTAGCACGTCTTTCGTCAGCATGATTGGCAAGCAGGCTTCACCAGAGCTGAAATTTGTTTCAGCTCCTGGCGTCAATGATGACAAGAGCGTTGTCTATAACTCTCTTTCTGAGCTGACTGTTCAGTTGGGTTCGACTATTTCAAAGCGCCGCGCTGATATAGTTGGTGATCACTTTGCCAGTAAAGTTTGCCCAGTCCAAACTACTGAAGGGCATTGGGCAGTTTTGACACTATCAGATTATAAAAATAGTGACATGCTCAATGCAGTGCAGGAAAAGTGCATTACAGCTGGAGCAAATAAAGAGACACTTCAGATAGTCACTGTGTCTCCATACTTGCTGTTGTCTTTGAGTCAAGGTGAGGCTAACAACTTCATTGAGGTTTCAGCTGAAAACGATAAGTCGGGTCATTTTTCTGCTTTTGTTGATATTGTTCGTTACGGGATAAACAATGGTGCCTCTGACGTTCATATGAACGTCTCTCAAGGTCAACCATACTCGCAAGTGCACTTCACTATAGATGGACAGTACACAGCGCCACAGCAATGGAAAATGCAAACAGAACGCTTGGAAGAATTGCTTAACGTTGCATGGCAGAGTGGTGCTGGAGGTGGCGCAGCAGTCTTCGCGAATACTACTGAAGGGCAATGCCGATTGAACCTGAAAATCGGTAGCCAAAACATCATGTGCCGCTGGGCAGCCTTGGCAACTGATCGAGGGGTTTCAGTTACACTGCGGTTGCTCAAGATGGATCAACTGACCGAGCGTAGATCACTTGAATCGCAAGGCTTTCTGCCCACTCAGATTGAGATGTTTCTGCGTGCACAAACAGCAGAGGGTGGGGCAATTGTAATAGCAGGGGTGGTTAACTCTGGTAAGTCGACAACCCTAGCTGAATTGCTTTCGATGATCCCACCGTCAAGAAAAATCTTGACCCTGGAAGATCCGGTTGAGTATCTGATCCCACCTGCACTGCAGTGCACCGTTGTCCGATCACTAGACGGAAATGATGATCACGCCTTTACGTCTAAGCTGAAAACATTCAAGCGTTCTGCGGGCAATGATATTTTGCTTGGAGAGATCCGTGATACGCAAACTGGTGATGCCCTGGTAGATATTACAGGTTCGGGTACTAACCTTTATTGCACGTTACACGCAAAATCGAATGTTCAAATCCCTGAGCGTCTTGCATCAAAGGCAATTGGGATACCGGTCGATTTTCTTGCATCACCTGGTATTTTGAATCTCCTCGTTTACCAAGCGCTGCTTCCTGTTTTGTGTGAAGGTTGCGCCCAACCTCTGTCGAGTCTTGCCAAGGCTGGCGGCTATGATCGTCGCGGTATTTATCATGACGCGAAGTACTGGCATGAATACATCGAACGGCTTGAGCGTTTGTTTTGCATTGACACGACAAAACTGAAAATTAAGTCCGATGATGGCTGTAATAAATGTGCTCGCACTGATTTGCCCCAGCTCAACGGCTATCAAGGGCGTACAGCAGTGGCCGCAATGCTTGAGCCTCAAGTAGATCGAGCAATCCTGCGATACATCCGTGAAAGCGATACGCTAGGCCTACAAGAGTATTGTGAGCAATTACCAAAAACCCCTATCAGTGATCCTGATATGACCAATAAGTCGTTGATGGACTGTGCTCTATATAAAGCATTGCAGGGCCAACTGGACCCTCGTGATATTGAGCAAAAAACTATGTCGTTCGATACGTTTGAGCGCATTAAGAAAAAGGGTAGTGCCCAGTAATGAATTTAACCGCTAAGATTGATCGTTGGAAGTCAACGCTATCAAGCTGGATTGGTTCCCATACAAACTCTGGGATGACTATTGACGCAAAAATTGCGGCGTTTATTTTCGCGGGCAATCGAAGCGATTATTACCTTTACCTAGCTGATACAATTGCTGGAACCTTGGGTAGAAAGTCACTGGTCAACATTTTTGACAGTGATGTAGTCCGTTACGGGAAAAGTGCTCGCGGTAAGCTTTCCCAGCACTGGTCGAAGCAATATACTGATGGAGGCGGAAGTCTTCAGAAAACTTTCGCAGGTACATTGCCCGATGAAGACGTAGCTGTACTTGATACTTTGCTGCGCAGTGGTGGTGAGCGGGCCTTGGAGAACGCACTTCGAGATCTGGCAGAAAATAGTGAGCTGCTCTCGAAAGCACGAATGATCATTTTCGTGACTATGCTTGCCTCTCTTGTGTGCTTGGGCATGACAATGATTACAGTCATTGCGATGCCCATTTATACAGTGCCAAAAATCACTGAAGCTTTTTCCATGCTTCCATACGAATTTTATCCAAAAAATGCAAAGGACTTGGTCGGATTTGCAGAGTTTGTGAAAAGCTCGACATCAATGATAGTGATGGTCACAGTGGCAGTAGTTGCCGTAATTATGTGGTCACTCTCTTTCGTGACAGGTAAGCCTAGGCTTTACTTAGATAAGTATGGAGTTTTCTGGGCTCTTTACAGGGATTTTCAAAACATCCGTTTTTTGTCAACGCTTGCCGCGTTGGTACGCGAAGGCGACAAAACAGCTCTCAACCTGAAGCTCGCAATTGAAATGCAATTGAAAGGAGCTTCACGTTGGAAGAAATATCACCTGGATCAAATTCTCTCGTATGTTTCACGCGGCAGAGTTGGGCCAGAGATCTTCACTACTGGAATCATGGATCAAAAGATGCAGTGGTACATTGCAGATCTTGTTGAGTCGCGTGGTCTTAGTGAAGCGCTTCAGGTTGTAAAAGAACGATTGAAAGATCGAGTCCTGAAAAGGATTACAAAGCAGGCCGCGATTCTTGCATGGAGTCTTATGATTTCAGCGATTCTGGTATCGGGCTATCTAATGATGTGGCACATGACTGTCATTGACGATTTAAGACGGGCTCTGCAGATGTTCCTGTCTTGATTTAAAAACTGAAAAAAGCTAATCACTAAAAATGGAGTTGTACTGAGCATGAAAACTTTTAACAAAGCAAAAAAACAAAAAGGTAACTACCTGCTGTCAATCGGCATCGGCATCATGATCGTCACCATCTTGTCTGTATGGGGCTTCCCTAAGATCAAGGCTATGTTGGTAGAGGGCGCCATTCCCTCGGTTGCTGAAGCAGTTCAGACCTTTATTTCCCGCACCAAAGTAAGTACTGCCGACAACGGTACAACTCCTTACACCGGCCTGAGCCAAATCACTTTTGCCCGTGCTGTAAAGGGTACCAGTCTGCAGGTGGGTGATGTTGCTGGCCAAGGCAGCGGTGAAACAGTAGTACGTCACGGTCTCGGTGGTGGTGACGCCGGTACCGTGCTGTTGGCTACAACTGGCGCGACGTTCTCTTTGACCTTCGCAAAAGTCAGTGATGCAGCTTGCCCTGGTCTGGCTGCTTCCCTGCAACGCACCGTTGATTCCATTTCCATCAACGGCAAGGCAGTCAAAACGACAGGTGCTAACAACGTCCTGACCCTGGCATACATCGCGGGTACTGCGGCTATGAGCTGCGTAGACGGCGATGAGAACACCTTCCTCTTTACGATCAACCGCGCCTAAGAGCAGGGAATGACGGACTTGACATACTCAATGCTGAAGCGCCCGCAGATGAATAAAGGTCAACGCGGATTCGTGCTGATCCAAGTCATGATCGGGATTTTAATTATGACTTTCATTGCCAGCTTGGGCGCTCAGAAGTATGTCTCGTTCGTCAATGATGCAGCAGCTGAGTCGACGGGGAGGTACCTCATCTCCGTTCGAACAGCCGTGATTAAAGCTCTCTCGACATATGACGCCGCATTTACTCAGGTCGATACGACCGCAGCCCCTCCTGGTGTCTACCCGACACCACCAGCGTGGGCAGTTTTTTCAGGTGGTTCCACCACCATTTCGGTGAAGGATCTCAAAACTGCGACCCTTCTCGCCGACTCATTTCCTGATACGCCACCAGTTGGGCGATCAGTTCACGTGACCATCAAGCGTACTGGGGTGTGTCCTGGTGACTCATGCTCACTGGCGGCCTATGTCTACACGTGCTGGCCAATGAACTCATTCAAGCCAACCGGCGTAGTCAACAATGCGACCTGTCCGGCCCCACCTGCAGGGTCAGATTTCGACATCAACATGGTAGGAGCAGCCTTCGGTGCTACCGATGGGTATGGCGCCACAAATTCCATGCTTGCTGCAACGATGCGCGGGCCCCTTTTCAATGTGACCACTGCGAGCTTGGGATTGCCTGCAAATAGTCCTGGCCACGTAGCTGTTCTCGCAACGCTCAACGACTCGTTGTTCAGCCAGTTCGTTCGTCAGGGCGATACACGGCATATCGTTCTGAAGGACGGTTTAACAGTCAGCAAGCAGGTTTCTGCTGGCGAGGGTTTGTTGCTGCCTACGAACTCGGTGGTTGGTCAAATATGTGCAACTGAAGGCGCATATGGCACAAGTACTCGCGGATCATTAGTGTCTTGCTCCGGGGGGCGTTGGTACGAACTCAACAGTCACACGCTTCTTTCGTCCAAATCACTCGCTAATGGCGAAGCTGTTACCCCTCCAGTCTGCGCACCTAACATGCAGCCTTTCGCTTTTGCCTCGCTCCAAAATACAGATGTGACAATGACGGGCGCCGACATCGCGGTCACTGGCGTGCTCACGGGTGGTATCACGGGTACAGGTAATGTCAGCAGTGCAGGCCAAGTTTCTGTGAGCGGTTCATTCAACGGGACAACGACATCCAGTCCGGGCAGCTCCATCCGTGTCGCCCAAGGGGTCTCCATCGTTTCTTCGCGAGTAGTTATTACCCCTGCCTCCGCAAATGCTAGAGCCTTGGTTCTGCAAGGGTGTCGCTACCTGTAATCAGGTTCCGTTCAGCAACCAAGTGGATTGGATTAGGGTAATGATACGACTGGTTTTACTTCTAATGACGCTGTCGAGCGGCTCGGTTTTTGCCGCCAGCCAAGGCGAGGTTGATTCCTGCATAGCCAAGGCCGCTGCTCATCACCGTGTTGATCTCAACTTGCTAAGAGCCATTGCCAAGGTTGAGTCAGGCATGAACCCCCGAGCTGAAGCCACGAACAAGAATGGCTCAAGTGATACCGGGCTCATGCAAATCAATGATTGGTGGTTACCCACGCTTTCAAAATACGGAATCAAGAAGAGCGACCTACTTGACGCCTGTACTTCTGCTTACGTCGGTGCCTGGATCTTGGCCCACTCGATCAAAACGCATGGCCTAACCTGGCGGGCAGTGGGGGCGTACAACTCCCCAACGCCTAAGAACCAGAAAATCTATGCAGAGAAGGTTAATGCTGCTCTAGCCCAGCAACCTTAGGCATATGCTGCCCAGTTGCGCGCTGCCCCCTTTCCGATAGTGTCACCTCTGAGTGGTCAATCTTTTATGACGGTTTTTGGCCTTGTGGGCATTGGTATGGTCGTTGGTGTTCTGGCGGGGGCCATTGTTGCCTCGGTCAGTAAGTGGCTCCCACTGTCACTGCAGCGCCAATGGCGGATCGATGCACACGAGTTTTTGGAGTTGCCCTATGAGCCCAGTCCTTCGGTAGAGTTTAAGAATCAGTTGCGCGACCTCAAGAGCCTCAGGTTTCTCATCATCGAGGTCCTCTGTGCATTCGTTGGTGCTCTGCTGTTTGTTAGCCTCGGGCTTTCATTTGAGACTGTGGTTTATTTGGTCTTGTTCTTCGCGCTCATCATCATCGCTGTAATTGACTTCGAGACGATGTACATCCCAGATCTCATCACCATGCCCTTGCTGTGGGCTGGAATCCTCTTCTACGCCCTCACAGCGCCTGATCAGCTCCAATGGCATATCTTGGGCGCAGCAGCTGGCTACGCATCCCTCAGGTGGCTTCCAGTAGGGCAGGGGGATGCCAAGCTGTGTGCAGTGGCAGGGGCGTGGGTTGGTCTCGAACAGTTGCTTAACTTTTTCATGATCGGAGCCCCCCTTGGTGTCCTGGTAGGCGGCGTGTATTACTTCCTACGAGGCAAGTCAGCGCCGTGCCCCTATGGCCCATCGCTGGTTACAGCATTGTTGGCGACAGTGATGATGCAACTGGTAAGCAGGTGATCACTCAGGATCAATCTCTATAGTGAGCTGATCACCGTCTGAGCAGGGATATGACCTGGTGCTTTGTCAGGCCTGCGCCGAGATCTTCAGTGCAGGTGACTAACTCGATTGCCCGCACCATCAGTGATGACGCTGTGCTGCTCGTAGCCTCAATCAAAGGGGGTGGTGTACGGCGGGATTTCCCTTTGCTGCTAGATTCCCGCGAGGGCGGTATTTGCAATCTCTGCTATGTCGGCTTTCGCAAGGTTTGCCGCGTGCTCCAGCCAGAGAGGGAAAAATTGATCGAAGGTAAGTTCGATCAACTTGTCTTGGACCAGCGAAGCGGAAGAACCGAAGTCTATAAAATCGGTTGTGCCGCCAATACGGCAAAGCCCGTACTCGTTTGTGTGGTGAAACCATGACAAAAAGGCATCGGTTGGACCGTGATCCACTGTCACAGTGAAGCTGTCGAATTCCGGTCCGTTGTAGAAGTCAGCGGGGTCATCGCAGGGCTCGAAGTTCTCGACATGGCGAATTGTTGCTCGAACATAACTTTGCGGAGTCATACGGTCTTCCCTAGCCATGCTCGCGAGGCAATGTGAGGTACGCCTTCATCACACGATCCAACTGCGTCGACAGCAGAAATACAGGGCTCCCAACGGTTCGTTCACCGTTTTCGAAAAGTGGCTTTTTGTGCCAACCCGACACAAACAATCTGTGATCGGCGTCTACTTCCGCAGCGAGAGGATTAGAAATCAGGTCGTCCTCAGATTGCAGATTCTCCCAGTCAATGCTGTCTGCCTCTACTTGCCACAGACAGGCGAGCAACAGACGCAAGTTTTCGGCGGCTTGCTGTTTATTGGACCCTTCAACGAAGACAACACATTGGGACGCTGAGTTATGCCAGCCAGACCTTGGGGTATCAACAAACGCTCTGAAAATCATCTTTCCATTCCTTTATGCGGACACGAAAATCGCCAGTCTGCTACTGGCATATCCCGCAAGGGCGGGAAGTTAGGTGCAGCGGATTTTATTCATTGGCAGGGCGTGGTGTTTTATCCGCCCCGGCCTTGCCCAGCTTTATCAGAACCCTTTGAATCTGCTTACTGAGCTTGGCAGTCACTGCTTACGGTTCCTTGCTAACTGAGTGCTTTTAATTGTCCTGGTCGTCATAGTCGCGCCATTGACGCGGATCTGCCTCGCAACTGCCACACATGTCAGGTATGCACGGTGATGACGGGCCGACATCGATCCAGTCCCATAAGTCAGGCCGAGCCGGATAGTCCGCCTGGCAGAATGTGCATGGCAACATCTGTCTCGGCCAGTTCATTAGGAGGCTTTCAGACACCCTGCAATGCATTTTTAACCTCTGGCGAACATGCTCACTTGGATCTAGCGCTGCGGCTGGAGAACTGGGCCAATGCTCTGTCTCTGGCGTAAACCAATGCTGTAAAGAGTAACCAAACAGAAGCCACTACCGCTGCCCGCATGTTCAAGTCAGACGGTAAACCTCGCACGCAACTGACAAAAAATATCATGGCTGCCGTACCAAGGCCCACGAACATGATCGCCTGCCAACTACGGTTGGGTAGCCAGCGCCAATACCATCTGTTGGCGACTGCCAAACGCTCCGACGCCATCTGCACCTTACGCTTCTTACGTTGGTTGCTCACGGCCTTCTCCTAACCGCGCTGGCCATCTTTACTCGGAGCGGATTGGTAAAACAGCTTATAGGCACCCCATGCGAGCAGTGCACTGCCTCCCATAGCGATGAAGCAACCGCCAAAAATTATGAAGATTGGCGACAAATCCAACCCGCCAAAACCGGCAAGCATAAGGTAGTAGCCAATTGTTATAGGCATCACCAACATAATTGCTGCCGCCAAAGATGTTGCTATTCGATTGCCTTGTTTTTCGCTGCTCATATTTCGCTCCATCGCTAATGTTGTTCGGCCAGCTGATCCGTGATACCAGATGCAGTATCTCGGTCCTTTCCTATCTATCCAGCACGTAATCATTGAACGTGTGTATCAGCCCGAAAAGGTTGAAAAGCCCAATGACCACTGCTCCAAAAATGGCTAATCCAGAACCAGCTTGGAGCAAGTAGTAGATCCCTACCCACGTCCCGCAGCACGCTACGCATGACATTAAGATCCACAAAAAAAACCGCCTGAGCGCCAAAGCAAACTGACGTAGCATCTAAGTTTCCTATAACGGTTGATCCGTAACTGCTCGGCAGTAGTAAGTCCAAACCTTCTTAGGCTGGCCATCGGCATCGAGCTTTTCAGCCTTCAACTGAAACACCTGGTTGTTGTAGAGGTAGGCCATATCTTCACAGGCTTCGCGTGTAGGGTACTGGGTACCCGCTTTTGGGGTGGCGGTGTGGCATGGGGCGCCGATGGCCATTGATGCGCAAACAACAGCGTTCATTAAAAATTGCATACCAACACGTCCTACTTTTCAGAGCTTCTTGGCTTCAATGCGGTAAATCGAAGCTTCAGCGGTTAGCTCGGAGCCATCGAATCTAAAGTACATCCGCTCCCCGTAATTGAGGCTTACCAAGTCGATATTCGACATCGGTTCCTGGTCTACTTTGTCGGCAACCATCCAACCGAGGATAACGCTCTGACCTAAGACATCGCCCGCGCACAACTTCTGGGTGACCTTCGCGTCGAAACCTTTCATCGCAACGATTTTCGTCACGCCAGATCGGCATTCCCCCGAAGGAATATCGAAATTCATTATTTCGACGTCGGCGCTTACTCCCGGCTTCACGATGTAGCCCGCAGTTACCTTCACTCGCCACGTAGCGTTATCCGAGGTCATCTTTGGAGCAATGGTGTCAATGACCAGCGGAGCCACCTTGGCAACTTCAGTCGCTTGAGCGGATGTAGCGAGCAAGACCATCGCAGCGGCGAAAATACACTTCATAAATCCCTCGTTTTTCTCAGACGCAGAATTGGCGTCCCTATACGTCCTTAGCCCAGTGCGATGACTGGGCTTGGGCGTTGCTGGCCATTTATCCTTGATGCCCCAACGAGCGGAGCTGGTTTGTTATAGGCGCTTTTTGCAGCTCGCTGGGCTCACCTTTGGGCTACCCAGTAGCCAGCATCAAAAGACGCCTTAAGTTCCGTGTCGCAGGAGTGATGGCCGTAAGTTGGTGCATACACGGCCTCGCCATTACCACAAACCTGCCGGTTTTCTGGCTCGTCGCGGTAAGCGCAATAGCCGTCTACCCACGCCTTTGCATCCTTGCGCCGAGCGAGGTCAACCGTACCGCTGCGCGTATTATTACCCGACGTAAAGCCACCAGTGACACGCTTACCTTCCGTATCGAACACATACCAGCACGCCACATGATTGTGCCCAGCGTGCGAACCCCAACAGTAGATACGCCAGATGTAAGCAGGGGTATTTTCGATACGAAAGCCTTTGTAGGTCATTGCTTTCCTATCATTCGTCATCAGTGTCATCGAGCATGCCTACATGTCGCTCGAAAATGGCCCGAACCATAGGGTCTGTTTCAAGTAGCTCAACGACCTGCTGCCTGCCGCCATTCTCGGTGCCCATTTGGAACCAGTATTTGATTTGGCCGATCAAGCATTTGGTGGCCATTGCTTTCGTCGGTGTCTTCAACATTAGGGCTAGATCACCCTGATCCTCGTAGCCTCCGGTCATGTCGTGCGCAGGCCCTAAGGCCCAAAGGTACTTGTGATCACGATATGCAACTTCATAGACAACCTTGGCCATGCTCTTTTCCTGCTAGTCCGCTTCCTGGGTGAAGTCGATGAACATTTCGGCTATGTCTCCTTCTTCACCTCTTATGGCGTAAACACCATATGTTGTGTTCTATCAGCTGGTCGGCGACACCAGATGTAGTGTCGCGGTCTTTGTCCCTTATTCCCAGCCGTACAGGTAGGTAGGCACGGTCAGTTTGGCAATGTCCTGCCGCAAAGACGTATCCAGTCGTTCGGTTTTACCCTCGCTCTGGTCGAAAACCTCAAGCGAGTCGAGGTGCTTGTCGCTGACCAGCTCGACCTCCGACAGCTCGAATTCGCTGTGGTCTTGGCCAGTCTGCTCACACAGGACAGCAATCGCGCTTTGGGGGTCAAACGCGGCCACAATGTCGTAGTCACCGACCTTGTACGCGACCAATGTAGTAACTCCAATTGGAGGATGGTAATGCTGTCCAACCGGACCAGCAGACCAACGAGGTGCGGTAACGCAATTCACCCCGGATTGCAGCAATTCCGGGGAGCAGGGTTTCCAATTCAGCGGTGGGCTCTGGTCTACAGTGGATTGCATGTTCACTCCCTCGATTCTCAGACGCGAAAATGAGCGTCCTTCTACGGCCACGGCCCCGCGTTTAACGGCGGGGCTTGGGGTGCAGTTGAACGAATTTCCTAGTTGGCCGGAGTCTTCGGCAAAGCCTGATCCAGGGCATGCTTTAGCTCGGCCTGGTGAGCGGCATCCATGAGTAGAGACATTTGGGATGGCTCCGTTTTGAATGTCACCCAAAGCATTGGCAGAGCTACAGCGAGGTAGACTGCAAACATTCCCAAGCGAAGCTTGCCCATGTGGATTGGAAACTTGCGCGAAAACCACACCACGAACCACACCAGCGCAACCAACACTACAATTTCAAAAGCCGTCCAGTAGGGATGGGCTTTTGCAAAGCTATAGGTTGCGAATATGTCAATAACGGGAATACCCAAAACCCTATCCTTCACGACAGTGGGGCGCGAGAACCACGCCTCCCATACGGGCTTAGCCCGCACGGCGGCGGGTTTGAGAGTACTGGGAATTTCCGTGAGGTCAGAGGTTGTCAGTGGTGTCAGGCGCAAGGGCCGCAATTTGCTTGCCCAGTTCCTCGGCGGCGCGTTCCGCTGCCAGGAACAGATCTGCACCTTCGTCAGCACCATGACCAACCGCTTGGAATGCCGACAGTGCCTGACGGTAACGGGTCAGTGCTGCAACAGCGTTGACGTCCAGAGTCACAGTCATTGCTTGAGTGTTATTCATCATTTTCCTTAATCTTTCCGGGCTGTAACCGGTATAGCCATTTGGCGGAATATAAGATGCCGAGCATCGACACCTCGGGCCTTTCGCTCCCTTCACAACTGTGGAGAAAGACAATAAGGGTTACTAATTTTTGCTACTTGAGTGGCGGCACCTTGACCATGCAGGGGATGCTATCCAAGCCAGCGAGGCGCGCTGCGAGGATGCGTGACTTGCCTCGTCTCAGCAAAAAATTTGCCCCGTCCCACTCTACCTCTGGGAGAAACTCATTGGACGGGCCATTCGCCCTGAACTGTGCGACTAACTGCTCAATCATTACCCGGTTCACGGCTCCAGCAGGGACGGTTATCAAGGACACTGGAACACTCCGAATCTCAGGCTCAGAACCTGGAGCGAGTGGCTTCATCGTCTTAAAATACTCGAAGCTATCCATCCCCTATCCTTCACGACAATGGGGCGCGAAAACCACGCCTTCCTTACGGGCTGAGCCCGCACGGCGGCGGGCTTGAAAGTACAACGGAATTTCCTATAAAACTGGAGTCATGTCTCAGCTCCGTAATACCGCAGATAATCGTAGATCGCAGGCGAATAGTTGATCGCGAAGAATCGAGCGACAGTCAGGTAGCCCTCTGAGTCGGTTACTCCGTTTCCTGGGTACTTGTTATCGATAACTGCCAACGCTGGAAAAATCTGCTCTGCAATTTCGCCAAAAGTTATGTCTGCCTTGGATTTGGCGAAGTGCAGCGCATGAATCAGAACAGTGTTCAGTTCGATAAGCACCGATGGGTTTTCGCTGATCAACTGCCAATCACTGGCTAGGGGCATAGCCACATTGTCTCTCAAGCTTTTTTCTTTTTCGCTAATTGATTGCATGTGATTTTCCTAGGCCGCTGTAGCAGTTGCGTGATCTACGGGATTTGCCCATTCGCGGGCCAGTCCGTAAAGGGCCGGTTCGTCGAAGTCGACACCTGCCGGGTTCAACTCGATGTCCTGCTTTTCGACATGCGTTAGGAGTTCGGCCAACAACTGCGCACGACGTGCATTGTCATGTTCCAGCGTGTTTATCTGCATGGCCTTGTCTTCCGCCGATGCCGCCTGATCCGCGAGGTTGCGAACCTCTGTCGAAATGGCAGCAAGATCTTCGCCCGAGCCCATATCAATTAGGTTACGAACGGTGTTCAGCACTTCCGCTGCGAGCTTGGCGGCTTCGCGTGACCCTTGATCCAGCACTGAGCAATCGGCCAATGCATTGAGCTTCCAAAGCGCGTTCTGAATATCCATTTTTTGTTCTCCGTAAGCTGGTTTTAATTCTTTTATTCCGCCAATCCAACGAGCGGGATACGGCTCATGTGCATGGTGCATGCCGGTGCGCGGTTCCATGTCCTTGTAGCCCCGACGAATCGGGGCCTCCTGGTTAGCCCGCAAGGCGAGCAGTGATTGAAACCTTTCTGCCGTAAGGCCCCTCACTCTCGCGGATCATGGCTCGACCCTGGCGCTTGGCATCATCGTGATCGTAAGCGAAAACATTCTCTGTGCAGACATCCCACATACGGCCATTGCAGTACGCCGGTTCCTTGGCGGTGAAGGTCAAAACGAATTCTCGAATTGCACGCCCTTTTTGGGATGTTGCCTGTGGAACTTCGACAACAACGGCCACCACCATAGGCTTCATGGCAGTTAGTGCGGCCTTGTAGTCCGCCATGGTGTGATTACCATCAGTAGGGATGGGAGCGTCAACACCGCCACGCGTTTCGATGGCGTTTAGGCATTCCTCATAGGAGCCAAACATAGGCTCGCGATTCAAACCATAGCCTTCAAGAAAGACGTAACATTTACCGCTATTCAGAACGCCTATATCAGGGTGCATGATCATTTTCGCCATCCTCAGTGAGTCGCTTCAATGAAGATATTGTATATCTCTAGAGGTATACAAGCAAGCTCTTAGGCCTCCTTTTTTGGAACAAAACAAACGCCGCGTATGAGCACGTCGGCATCGTCATAGCACTTCATCGCATGGCTCACTGTCGCCCGCGTAGCGCCGGTTACACATACCGCTTCTGCCTGGTGTATACCGTCAACAGGAACGCGCCATCCTGCACGGTTTGCGGGGCTCTCGGGGAGGGCCGTACATGGGATTTGCCAGGGCATCGTATTGGCCGCCAGTCATTGACTTGAGCTGCTTTGAGCGATTGTCGCACTCGTAAGCAATTTCAGCCCGCACTTGGAGTCGACCAGTAAACCGCCAGCTACTCCCGCTCCCCAGCCGCAGGCTGCTTTATCTTCTCTGATTTTGGCTCTGCGAGTTCTGCCCCAGAAAAAAACCCGCACTAGGCGGGTATTTTATTCTCGGGCGGTACTGGTTACTGAACAGCTTTACTCAGCACAGATCCCGGCTTGAAAACAGGGACAGTTTTTGCCGCAATGTTGAGTGCTTCACCTGTACTTGGATTACGGCCAACTCTTGCCGGTTTCTCCTTTACCTGGAAGGTGCCAAATCCAAGCAGCGCGATACTGCCCTTAGCTTTCAATTCGTCGGTTACGATCTCTTGAAAGGCATCAAGCATTGCGCTGGCAGTTACCTTGTTAACACCGGATTTCTCCACGAGCGCTTGAATCAGTTCTGATTTATTCACGTGTTACTCCATGATCGATGAGTTTGTTTACGCTTTACGTGCGCGTTTAAAGAGCGCGATACCGGCGTAGAAAATCAATAGTCCGGAAATCAGGCCCGCTGTGATTCCACTGCTGTAGCTGTTCTGCACTGTGCCAAAAAAGTAAAAAGCTATGCAGGCGATGGTGATAGAAACCTGGGCGATTGATGCCCATGCAAACCACTCAGGCCTCTTGAAAATGCCCGCCACAAACCAAGCAATCAATGCAAAGGGGATGAGCATCAACGGTGCGAGGACGATGTTTAAATCTTCTGGCTTATACAAGCTGTAAAACTCTCATTGGCAAAACGTCAAAGTGATTGGAGCTGGGCACAATCATGACCTGAAAAAAGCCCTGCAGGTGATTAGCGCAAAGTAGGACCATGGTTGATCCGAGTAGCCTGCTCGTGCTCTTGGCGAGGTTCGGTCTTGGCGCTCACATTAGCAATGCCTCTGCTGAACTTGCTGCTCAGTGGTTCAGAGGGTTGAGCGATCCCGCTTTGCACCGCATGTTCGTTGGCGAAATTCGACTTCAGCATCGCATTCTCGCGCTTCAGATAATCCGCTTCGTCAGAGAGGCTATTGAATTTTTGAACAACCTTGGCCAGACCCGCCGCCGCGAGACCTACCCCCAAACTTCCTGCAAAAAGTTGGTAGGTTTTGTTGGCCATCTCGAACGGGAGGTCGCCCTTCATTGCTGTGAGTAGCATCGAGCTATCCGGGTTTTTAATTCCGAAGTAGAGAGCAGCAGTCGCGTCCGGATCACCAGTGATGGCCGCTGCAATGGTCATGATCCCGCACGCCGCGCCAGCAGCAAGCAAAGGACTTGCGGCCAACGCCGCAGCATTACCTGGTGTGTTTACAAGGTCCTTGGCGAACTTGGTAAAGTTGTCGCCAACCTTCTGTAGAAACGATAGCTCTTGGTTCTTCATGCGCTCACCACTTCAGGAAATTCAGACTCATAAAGGGCGCAGTGCTGCTCTGTGCGCTCTAGCATTTGGGTCACCTGGTCTTGCGCCAGCGAGGTGGTGCCCTCGACGACCTCGGTGAGGAAGATTGCATAAGCCATTCCCATTTTGAGAGTGGCGTCGATGAGTGCCGGATTTGCGCTCGACGTTTTGACGAATGCATTAATGGCTTCAAGCCGTGGGCACAGAGCGACTGCTTTGGCGCTGTTGGTATCGGACGATGTAGTTGATGCGTGCATTCAAAAATCCTTTAAGTGGTTCACATGCGCATGCCAAAGCTTGGCCGCAGTTGTTCAGGCTCAGGCTCGGGTTCTTGTTGACCGAACATAGACAGTTGGTTTGTGTTGTCTTCGCGCTTTTCAGCGTACTCGCGTGCAGCATCTTGTTGAGCCGCTACCAGCTCAGGGGTAAAGCGTGGAGCAGGGGTATCAAGGTGAACAACTTCAGGTAGAGCCGACTTTCCGGGGTATCGAACTTGAAGTGATTCCCCCAGCTTGATCTCGTCCATAGCACTGGCCTTGTGCAAGATTCCAATCCCGCCGCCAATATCCTGAATGATCATTCCGACGTCGTTTACAGTGACGGGCCCTTCATAAATGACCCCCACTTGAGGCGCCCGAATTTCGCTGACAACCGTAGATGCAGAATCCAGCATGGTGTCAGTGACTAGCTGAACAAGCTCACGAGCCCCGAACCTGCCGTTGTGGTGATAGTCCAGCACGGACTCACCAAGTAACTTTGCTGCCGCGACAAAAGGGTCTCGCTGTACTCCTTGGCCCAACATCTCGAACGCCACAGTTTTGGCAAGCCCGTCGACTACATTGGGAGGCCACTGCATTGCTCTTGCTGCTTCGGCGACGGTGAGCATGCGCAGGAGGTCAGGATCAGTGGGATGCTGAACCTTAGGATCTGTCGATCTGTTTTTTGTATATCCCTTCGTAAGTGTCGCTAACTTCGGCGATTCTTCGTTAAAAACCTGCATCTTGAAGCTTTTTCCGTTTTCTTTATCGCGGATTTCTTTATCTTTAAGGCCCTGCATTACGCTCCACATGGGGTCGTCGAGCGCGATGTCATCCATAATTTCAGAGAAGGTCAGGTCCTTTTTTTCGGGCTTCTGTAACATTTCCCAGTCGAAGTGCATTCCTTTAGTCACTGCTACCATGCACCAGCGCTTGCGAGGCTCCATGGCGTTAAAGTCTTCACCCTTCAAGACTGTTTCGTGCGTCTCGTAACCCAAGTCACGCAGTTGATTGCGCAAAATAGAAGCGCTCGCAGTGCTGCTGTACGGGACAACGTTCTCGAACAGAATGAATGCTGGATTGGTCTTGGCCAGAATCATCAGGGCGGCGACTACGAGGTGCCCTACATCCGGGTGGTCTTCAGCTTTGGCGGTCCCGCGCTTCGCCCGACCACTTACACTGGCCCCGCTGCAGGGCAACCCCATTTCCAGACCATCCTGTTTTGGCAGGATTCGCATTGATGCGTCATCAAATGCTAGCTCTTGCATAGGCGCAGCAATCGGTATGGTGCTGCTCGTCCATTCAGGCGCTTCCGAAGCGTGCTCGATCAAATTATGACGGATCTCGTTAACGATTCCTTTTTCGGTGCGGATACCCGCCTGATGAAAGCCCTCATGGACAGCTTTAGAGAGAAGGCCGCCGCCATGTGAAAGGCTGCCAATCTGCAACGGAATGTTGTGCTGTAGCTTGTGATTAAGACGGTTGAGGCGTTCCTTTTTTCTAACCTCGCTGGCTAAGGGCATCAGAAAAATCTGACCCTGGCGCTGGACCAGTCGGACGGCGTCCATACCAGAGAAGAGCGCCAGCAACTCTTTACTATTAATGTCAATTAAAGGTATCTCTTCGCCTGAGCGTGTTGTTCTCTTGCTCCTGCTAACAACGCGTGAGCCGTCAGGATTTGCCTGAAGGGTAACCACCCCACCCTTCAACTTGACGTCAAAGCGGTCACCTACCTTCATGCCAGCCGAAGAGACATCCAGATTTTCAAGCCAGATTCGGGGTTTACCTCGATTGGTACCTATGTTTTTAACGAAATAACCCTGCATTGTTGGCTGCCCTGATCACGTGTGTCACGTAGAGTATTATTAAACCATGTGGTTTTCCATGACTCAAAATATGCCAGGTACTTGATTTATTCGCTAGCGCAATCCTATAGTGCCATCACATTATGATCGCACATTGCTTAGCGCCATGTGCGGCTACCAAATAACTTGGCCTGGAGGCCGACGCCATGAGCAGTTCAAAAAACAACGTCGTAGGGATGCCAGCACCTGCAGCCAAGAATGGTCAACGCCGGACACCTGGAGCGCAAAGTGCAATCAACGCCATCCAAACCAGCTTCACCAAAATCCTTAGAGAGGACATTGGTGGGTACTGGGTGGATGAGGGCGAAATTAAACCCAAAGGTATCTCTTACGGTGCGTATAACGAGCTGACCTATCGCGCTCAAGATGGCACCGTAACCCATGCCTGCGGGGCTGTGATCGACGAAATGCGCAGTGTGCGCCAGTTCACCCGTAATGCTGTTGAGCTTCGGTGCGATGCCCTGGGGCTTGCTGTGTACATTTCAGGGGTTACCCAGATTGATACCAAAACTAACAAGCTTCGAGCCTATCTGCGTGTTGCTACCTATCAGCACAAGAAGCTGAATCCGGAATTGTCTATCGCCGAAACCAGCGTTGATCTTTACTCCAAGGTCCACACGATTCTGGTGAGCACCTACAACCATTTGGGTCGTGAATACAACATTGCTGGCCTTAAAGCTGCAGATTTGACGCTTGTTTCAGATTCGGAACTGATACCAAATATCGCGATTAATCAGCCATGCTGATCGCTTTGATCAGCAATTGGTATCCGTCCCTGATGCTTTGGCAATGTTTAAGAACATTCTATATAGTGGAATTCACTGATAGCGCTGCCTATGCATGCGCTCGCTTTCCATTAACGGTTTGAGCCCGCTGCGACAGACCGGTGGGTGATAGTCATACCCTGGTGCCTTCATGAGTCCCCGCCTTGCAGCTCTTGCAATCATTCTGGCCAACGTAGCTCTCTCAGGGTGCGTTAACCAACCTCAACCCCCTCGGCAACTTCCTCTTTTCCTACAGCAAGTAGAGGGGCAGGCATCTGAAGAGACGGTTTATACCTCTCAACCAAACCCAACTGATCCTTCAGCCCAAGAGTTGGCGCCTATCGAGACCAACGACAGTGACTGGCTACCAATCCTCCCAACTGGCCCAGATCCGCTGGCGGAGCAGGCGCGGCAAAACCTGGCACTCGCCATGAATTCGACAGATCGTATTGCGCGACTTGAGTATCTGGAGACTGCTGCCTCGTACGGTAGCGGACAGGCGCACTATGAGCTTGCCAAGGTATTCACCGAAGGCGTGGACCGTCCTCGCAATTTACAGCTGGCGCAGGAGCATCTCCTTGCAGCCGTAAGCTTGGATGATCCGGAAGCATCCCGCGTTGTTGGCTGGCAAATGATAAAGGGGCAGGGTGGCTACGAGCAGAATCTTATGGGTGGCGTGGCTGTAATGGAAATGTTCGCTGAGCAGAGCATTCGGACTCAACGCGAACTCGGTTCGCTTTATGCAAACTTGTACAGTGACTACAAATTGAATGATCCTGCCAAAGGCGAGCTTTACCTGGAACAGGCATTTAAATCTGGTGATACCCCAGCAGCGCTAGCCTTAGGTAAACTTTTTATACAGCAAGGGAGGACGGCTGAAGCTGTTACACCTTTAGAATTCGCGAGTGGAAATAACGATGTTGCCGCACAAAGATTATTAAAATCTCTCGGGCCAAACCTTGGTGTGCCTGAGCCAACGAACAGTGAATCGTATTATCAACAGGCTAGTGCACTTATGCTTGTCAGGCATGGCACAAATGATGAAGCTAAGGCGTATGCGCTTTTTAGTTTGGCAGGGGATATGGGGCACAATCTTGCAAAGGTTGAGCTTGCTGCTCTTAGCGGTGTGGCTATTATAATGGAAAAACAACGCGGATCAGGATGGTTGGAAATTGAAAAAGAAGCGATTCTGAGGCAGCAGAATTAGTTTTACGCTAGAAACTCCTAAGTCTTAATTGAGAAAAGCCCGGTTACGGGCTTTTCTTTATAGCTAATTAACCGCCATTACAGTTATATCCCCCGCAAGGGTCTGCGTCGAACGCATCAGGATTAACTGAAATGGTTGTCATAGTGGTTCCTTTGAACGCTTTAAGGACGAAAGGATAAAAATAACCATAAGTACCATCAGGTGGAATCCATTGAGTGTTAGTCCCGTTGTACAAAAATTTAACGCCGTTCCACAACTCATAGCGGTCTGCGTTTTCCGCCTGCCAACTAATAGTATTTAGAGCAGCAGGACTATACATGTGGCCACCGTAATCACATATTGTGTTTTGTTTGTAACCACCATATTTGCCTGGTATGAAGCATGTTACCTTGAGGCTAATTATTTTTGGTTTTTGGTTCTCAAATGTCACCGCAGTTTGGGCGGCTTCAGAAACGGTCGTTTTTGCGAAAATCGTCGAAACCCCAGTCGTAGCGCCCGCAATCGTTGCGGTTGCCACCCCTGCAGCGTCCGTGTACGACATCCCACCGCTGAGTGTGTTTAACGTAGCGGACCAGTACACAGCCTGACCTGCTGGCAGGATGTTGTTGTAAGCATCTCTGACAGTTGCAAAGAGGCTGGCCTTGGTCCCGTCGGCAGCAACCGTTGAAGGATTGGACGTCAGACTGACCACCCGCGAAGTCGAGGCATCAGCTAGAAGGCTCACGTTCCCGCTCGATGATCCCGCAACGGCAGAGGCGGTAACACTCGCCAAGCCAGCGACAGTGCCGCGCAGAGTCACCACCGATTGGCCTGTGGCATTGGTAACCGAACTGGTTGAGGATAGGGTTCCTCTTGTTGTCGACCAGGTAGTGGGTATACCGCCGCCCACTAGGTTCCCATCCGTATCCTTGACCGTGGCCACCAAGGTGCTTGTGGCGACATTGTTTGCCGCGATTTCAGGTGGTGTCGCAATCACACTGACAACACGGGCGGTTTTCTTTGCCCACTCGGTGTTGGAGCAGCCATTTTCGGTGGGCTCCCATTTTTCATGCTTGGCCACATCGCAACCGGGGTTGCCGGGGTTAATGTCAATTGACATCCCTGGCACATTTATAGCCTGCAGGATGTCAGCACTATTTTCCTTGAGCTGGGCAGCAAGAACCCCCCCGCTAAAGCAAAGAAGCAGCGCCCCAATTTGGGCACCTCTTCCGAGTCTGTGACGTATTTTCATGTTGTAGATCCATTAAATTTAAGGCCAGTCATCTGTCAAAGGTGAAACGCAGGCCTTGGGGCACCCACCGTCCTGTGGGCAGCATTTCCTAGGCCTGAAACAAACCATCTGCATTAGAATAACAACGTATGATTATATTGCACCTTGTCATGGCGCAAAACGCTCGCACCTTGAGGCTGCCCCTGGCCTGCGGGGCGTGAAAAATTACGGTACGACCACAGGAAATTTGGACATGGTTAGTCGCTTGACCTTTGGCTTGCTCATGAGCTTGATGATGGGCGCCAGCGCCTGTTGGGCTGACACTCGGTATGAAGGGCAGGTGGTGCGCGTATTAGATGGCGACACCATTGATGTTCTTTCGGGTGCAAGTCAACGCCAGCGCGTCAGGCTTGCAAATATTGATGCCCCAGAAAAAGGACAACCTTTCGGGCAAAAGTCGAAGCAGAATTTGCTGAAACTCGTAGCGGGGAAATCAGTTGAAATCGTACTGACGGGACGCGATCAATACGGTAGAAGCATAGGCAGGGTGTTGGTTAATGGCAGAGAAGCCAATGTTGAACAGGTTCGGGCTGGGCTCGCATGGGTGTACAGCCGCTACAATCAGGACCCAAAATTACCGAGCATTGAGAAGGAAGCACGCGTTCAGAGAACCGGTCTGTGGGCTGACCCTTACCCTGAAGCTCCTTGGGACTTTAGACGTAAACCCCGCACGGAAAAATAAACCTGACTGACCCTAACCGTTTATGGCGAAGAAGATTTATGCGTCCACCCGAAGTCACTATTGAGCAAATCATCCAGGCAGGTAGTCATCTGGAGGAAAACGGCAAAAGAGTTACTGGATCTTCTCTACGCACACGAATTGGTTCGGGCAATCCAGCCCGCTTGCTGAAAGTGTGGCACGAAGCCTCTGTAACTAGCCGTGCTGGCGCTGTCACAGATAAGGTGAGTTCCAGAGCGCCTGAAGAGGGCCAAGAGGAAGTTCAGGGCCTTTTTGCACGCAAAGATGGCGCCGCACTCAGTGAGCAACTTGTGGCCGCGCTCAAGCTCCTTGCAGCGGCTCAGCTAAGTGAAGAAGCGCTAACCGCTAAGCTTCATCACTGCCAAGTAGTTACCGATGCGGTAACAGATGAGTTGAACAGAACCAAGCTGCGCTGTGCCGAGCTGGAAGGCAGAGAAAAGCTACATCAGGAACGCATAGCAGAGCTGCACTCCCGTGTAGACGAGCAGCGCGGGGAACTACATCGCGGATCTCAAGCAAGAATAGCGCTTCAGAATGCCCTTGAGGCGCTTATCGGGCGAGAAAAGACTGATTAGGGGGTGTTCAAAAACGACCGTTTCTGGTAACGCCTCTACTGAGGTGACTTTCGCAAACTCGAAACCCATCATAAATTCATTCTCAGAGTACAGTGATAATCGTTATCTGGGTGGAGCGAGCGTTCTACTTGTTGATGGTGAAAGTCTACGTTATGTAGGGAACAATATATTTAGTTGGACCGCTTCCGGCGCAGACAGGTATGAACTAATAGCACCCAATGGCAAAGTATGGTATCAGGGTTCAGGAACCAGCTATGTATTAAACCAATGGATGTATTTCAATCAAAGTGACTGGTTTCCAGGTGGTGCAAGAATTGAAGGCACATTCACATGGACCCTTCGATCTTATAATGGTGGCCAATATAGTGAGGCCAAACTAAATATCAGGGTATTGGATGGCGCGTGCTATTGCCAAACAGGCTGATTTGTTAATGGGGAAGCCTAGCTAGCATCCTAGCTAGGCTTGAGCCTGGATGTACTTTTATCCAGAAGGTTCAGAAGGTGTAGTATCCATGATTTTAGGAACGTATTTTATATCGATAAATGGGGAGTCAGGGGAGTTATTAGAATAAGCCCTTAAAGTAAATGCTGATATATAGTGATTTATTTTTCCAACCAGGTTTGCTTCAGTGTTAGGCCCAGAATAGAACACATAGTTATCGGTGCCATAAAGAGTGTACCTAGCAGCATTAATAGCTGACCAGTAGACTGTATTCTCCTTCCCGTTTCTATTTCCTGAGTTATCCAAGCATACTGTATTCTTGAAAGTGCCGAATTTACCTAGGTTGCAGGATGACGTAAAACTTATGATAGTAGGTTTTAGGTTTGCGAAAGTCACCTCAGTAGAGGCATCATCAGAAACGGTCGTTTAGGGTAGACTAAACCGCTTTATCTGTATGGTTGCAAGGTGCTTTACATGTTTATTGGGTATGCCAGAGTTTCGACAACAGAGCAGAATCTGGATCTTCAGATTGCTGCATTAGAGAAGGCAGGATGCCAGAAAATATATACGGATAAGGCCAGCGGTAAGTCCCATAAAAATCCCGGCCTCAAAAAGGCCATTCGAGCTTTGTCACAAGGAGACACCCTGATTGCCTGGAGCTTAGATAGGCTGGGGCGCACGATGAAAGGTTTGATAGACCTGTCTTACTTACTGAATCATAAACGGGTGAACCTTCAGTTCCTGATCGAACAGATTGATACGAGCACGCCTAATGGCAGGTTTCTGTTCAACATCAAAGCAGCTACGGCTGTTTACGAGCTTGAACGGAACGTCGAGCGTACCTTGGCCGGACTGGCTGTGGCTCGCACGGCGGGCCGTATTGGAGGCAGAAAGCGCATCATGACCGACGAGATGTGTGTGCAGGCGCAAAGTCTTTTAGATAGCGGCCTTAGTAGGAAAGAAGTGGCCATGCGATTAGGCGTTTCACCTACTTCGGTTTACAGATATTTACCATCTGCAAATGATGAACTTTGCCTAAAACAGAACTAACAAAAAGCCCCGCTTCGGCGGGGCTTTTTATGGTGCCTGGCAGACCTACTGCACAAGCGAATTTGCTTCTCGTAATTCTCTAGCAATTTTCACAGCCTTCAATTCTTCATTGGTGCATCGCACCTCATCAACGGAGCGATGATCCCAACCCCCATGTTCTGTAAGCAGAGCAGGCCCTTGTGGGCTCGGCTGGCACTCCCTGAGATCTTGGATGTGCGTCAGTCCGCTGGACATTGCAGCGCAGCCTGTAACGGCTAGCACTGCAAGAAGGAGAAGGGGTGAGGCAAGCTCTCGGCGTACCTTAAACATAAAGCCCCCTTAAATCGCCTTAAGACCCATGAACGTTGAACTGCGGGTTTTGCGAGAAGTAGCCGTCGTCGCCGGACAACTTGGAGTAAGCAGCAGGATCTTTGGCGCGCAGCTCTTGGCCGTGGGCGTTCAGGTCTTGCAGACCAGCACAGCCTGTAACGGACAGAGCAGCGGCAGAAACGAGAGCAGCGGCAAACAGAGATTTCAGAACTTTCATGGTGTAGCTCCTTGCAAATAAAGAGTGCGCCTAATGGCTTTGTGATGCTGGGCGGGGAGGGTACAGCGGGTTGTTACGACCCGTGTACCGAATACTGAGGATTCTGAGAGAAGTACTCCTCGTCGCCGGACAACTTGGAGTAGGCAGCGGGATCTTTGGCGCGCAGCTCTTGACCGTGAGCGTTCAGATCTTGCAAAGCCGCGCAGCCAGTAGCGGACAAAGCAACGGCAGACAAGAGGGCAGCAGCGAACAGCGATTTCAAAGCTTTCATGGTGTAGCTCCTTGAGATTGGGTCAGCGCCTTGTTTCTCGCTGATGGCCCCATAGTATCCATACCAATCGGCAATGTAAACACTATAAACAAATTTATTTATTAAGTTGTTTATTTGCTTCCGCCAGTTCAGCTTTCAAGCGCTTAAGCTCTTTTCTTAGGCTTGCTGCCATGTCCTTTGGCATCCACTCCTGAACCAGTGTCCAGTCAGGTGGAAATCCATTCAAATGTGCAGTGATTCGATTAATAGCACCCGACACGTTCTGTGGGCTCGTCCCCAGCTCTCTAGCTGCTTCAGCCTTAGATAGCCCCCGCACGCAGACAGCCTCAACGATGGCCCATGTATTGCCGCTGATCCCGCTCTGTAGATCGAGCTTGAGCCTAATCAGCTGCTCTGGAGTGAGGGTTGGAACTTTGTTTGAGATCAGTGTGTTACTCAAAATTCAGGTCCTTCTACAGTTCAATCAATGCCGGATGGTATCAGCGCAAACTGTTTAAATAAATTTATTTAAAACATTGATAAATCCATTGTGTAACATTTTTCATCCAATGTATGCTCCGTCCTGCATTCAGGCCTAGTGCCATGCACCAAAAGCTGTTCATAAAAAAAAAGCACTCAAGGAGCCGTAATGTCTAACAAAATCTCGCTGGCAACCGCCATCGGTCTCGCAAGCCTCTCCCTCGGTGCTCACGCTGACACTGCGCAGCACGGCTTCATCGAAGATAGTACTGCGACGCTTACTGCGCGTAACTTCTACATCAATAACGACAACCGCGACGGCGCGGCCAAGCCTTCTAAAGTTGAGGAGTGGGGCCAAGGCTTCATTCTTAACTTCGCTTCTGGTTTCACCCAAGGCACCGTAGGTTTTGGTGTTGATGCGATTGGCCTATACGGTATTCGACTCGACTCCAGCTCTGCCAAGCACGGCAACCTGAACGGCAAAGCTGCTGGTGGTTCGGTATTCCCAAGTGACGGCAATGAGGCAGTCGGTCAGTTCGCCAGCCTGGGCGTGACTGGCAAGATGAAAATCTCTGAAACAGTGCTGCGCATTGGTACTCTTCAACCGAATAACCCGGTTGTGAAAACCAATGACGGTCGACTGCTGCCTCAGACATTTCAGGGCGGGGAGATCAAGTCCAATGAGATCAAAGACCTGACCTTGACTGTCGGTAAGCTTGAGCACGCCAAGGGTCGTAACTCTACGAACAACGAAGGCTTGTCGATTGCCAACGCCAACGGTGGTTCGAACTACGATACCGGTAAATTCAGCAACAAGTTCTATTACGGTGGCGCTGACTACAAAATCAACAAAGACCTCACAGCGTCGTATTATTACGGGGAGCTGAAAGAGTTCTACTCGCAAAACTTCTTGGGCCTTGTGCACAACTGGGCTATTGGTCCTGGTGTGCTGAAAAGTGACCTGCGCTACTACCGCAGCCGCGACAATGGCGCCAACAGCCATGACCCTGCTTACTTCAGTCCTGGTTACTACGGTGGAAACACCACGAAGGGTAAAGTCGACAACGATCTTTACAGCTACCTGGCGCTCTACTCCGTGGCAGGTCACACCTTTGGCGGTGGCTACCAAGTCTCCAATGGCGATAGCGACTTCCCATGGTTGAACCAAGGTGACGGATCGTCAAACAGCACCATCACCGACTCGCAGATCCAGAAGTTTGCCCGTGCTGGCGAGCGTACTTGGCAAGTGCGATACGGTTATGACTTCGCGGCGCTGGGCCTGCCTGGCTTGACCGTGAATGCCGTCTACCTCAAGGGTAATGACATCGACACCACAAGCGGTGACAGATCCGAGTGGGAGCGCGATTTGAGCGTTGCCTATGTCTTGCAAGAAGGGACGCTTAAAGGCTTGGGTTTCACTTGGAAAAACGCCATGTGGCGCACGGACCTCCCAAACACTCGTAGCCAAGATGAGAACCGAGCCATCGTTTCCTACACCTATAAATTTATGTAATTAGGACTATGCTTAGCAGCATTGATTCTAATACACTGCAGACGTTATCAATCGTCCTTTGCGATTTCTAACTTCTAATTTTTGCTTTTAAACCCGGTGCTCACGCATCGGGTTTTTTTTCGCCCCGGCTTTGAACCACTGCACAGGCCCCAAGAACTCTGGGGTTAGAGGGCGCCTGGCAGAGACCCGCATCAGCGACCTCTCATAGGCCAACAGCTTTGCCCGCTCCGACGCAACGCGTCGCCACTTGGTGCGTTGATCGTTACTGGGTACAAAGCAGTGGCCAGCCGTGTGTGAGTCTCCAGATGCGCTCTACGTGTTTGGCGTGAGCGTAGTCGCTCTCAACATCAGGTGCAGTCGGCTCCTTGTGGCGTCTGGTCGCTTCCTTGCGGCTAATGGTTGCATAGGAATAGCGCCAACGAGCGACGTCGTTGAGGCTGGAACCTTTGATGTGCAATGCGCCCGTGCCTTTGCCATCGCCAAAGTGTTGCCCGAGACGTTCGCGTACACCCGTTGAACCCGCAATGCCATTGTAAACTAGGCTGAATCCGTCTTTTTTAAGACTGCAAATATTTGGCAGATCACTATGCAGTCTAGCCATGAGTGAGAGGTTGATTGACCCTTTCAACGATGAGGACGTGCAGGTTTGAAGCTCCTCGATGGAGTAGTCAGTGTAGATCCAGTAGTAGCCCATAACTTTTGTAGGCGGTGCCATTTCGAACTGAAGATTTTTTTTTCGGCTGATTCCAAGCAGGCGCGAAGAGCGCACTTCTTCTACGCGGGACAGTAAATCGCGTGGCACGGTGGTTTCTCTTGTTTGAGTAAGGAGGGAGTTGGTTACTCAGCTTTTATCATGCTGAATCTCAGGGCTCAAAATAAAGACGTTTCCTGATCAGAAACAAGAGGCGAACCTGGTACAGCTCATGCCCGATACATTTCGGGCTGAGGGTGGAATCTGCTATTCCAATTGCTCTGTACACACGCGAGCTACTCGCTCGCTATCAGCGGCTGGAGGGTGCGCTCCAATCCTTGGGCCATTTCTTCAGCTTCGGTCACAAAACACTTGAGGCTATATTGTGCGGCATTCGCGAATGACATGGAGCCGTCTTCCCAATGATCCTGCCCCAACGGGTCAGTGCCGGTACTGGCTCGAAAAGCCTTGAACCAAGCAAGTTGTTTGGAGGTGATGGTTGGAGTGTTGGTCATTGGGCGGCTCCTTCAACATTCAACGCTGTAGCCATCATCACCCTTTCGGGGACGGAGCCGGTTTCGCATGGCTTTGACCGTGCTGATTATTTGGCAGCATCGAGGGCAAGTGATTGAATCGGTGGGACTGGCTACGTCGTATGCTGCATCTGCATCTTCGTGGTATGCATCAAAGGCAATGCCGCACAACGAGAATTCCGCATTGATAGGACTTTCCGCACAGCGTCTGTTGGCCATCTTTTTTCCGAGTTAATAGATTTTTGAGTTTTAGCGGCATGCCAAGCTGATTGGGGCGAATCTCCTAAGTCGCACCGCTATCGAGGTAAACCTTGCTCGTGTCGAGCATCACAGTACCTGCATGATCTCTATTGGATCTGCTTAGCATCGCCTCGCAACTCGACTGAGCCCTACACTCACTTTTAAACGCGCTGTCTGAGACCGTAGCGAAGAGATCGCTGTCAATTCCAACCAAGGCCAGCCCGGATTGCTTACAAAGCTTCAGCGCTGCCTCAAGCTGTCGTATGGCGCTGACCTGACTTTTGTTCATTTCTTGAGCTTCCGTAACTAAAGGTTCTTGGTGTACCTGGTGCTAGTTCTCCTAGCAGCTCGGGAGTTGTACCAAATTGCCCGCTACCATCCCGACCAATTCAGGGTCAGTGAGCGGTACTCAATCCAGATGCCCAAGTGACTGTCCTTGAATAGCTCAGTTCTTTGCGGGAGGGTTACCAATGAGGTCAAAAATCCGCTCGTCGAGCGGCCCGGTTGGATTACGAACTTTAATGAGCCCTGCTGCAACACCCATGTTGTAAGCGTGGTCAGCTTGTTCATCCGTTTGATCGCATAGCGTGCTAAATCCATAGGGCAAGTCTTGGTCGGACGAGGAGTTGGACATTAGTGTTTTGGCATTGAAGCCACGTGGAAGACGGTTCTTTTTACCCAAGTCTCTAAGACGAAGCGTCCAAGCGTCCTTCCAGCTCAATCCAGATTGTCTTACGGCAAGCTGCTTGGTGAGTTCTTCGAAGAATTCAGTCTTCCCACGAGCTGTTGTTGGTGTACCAAAGTCACTGAAATGGTCCGTAATCTGCTCTTCCCTAACCCAGACTTCACTCTTATCGTCATTCATTATTAGGTTCTCTTAACTTTGATTTTCTGAAGGGCATGTTCAAATGCTGATTGGTCAATGACCTTTACTACGGCTCCTGGACAGCGCAATGAGACGCCGCGACCGCTGCGTCGCTGAAGATGCGCGCCAAGGAAGCCGCCGCTGAGTCTCGCTGCATCTCGTAATGTTTCTCGTATTTTTTCGGCGCATCACCTCGCTTGGCGCTCTCAGGCCAGTTCTTTAGCGTGAGTGCAAAGACCGCTTCTCGGTAGTTGTTGAGGTGCTCTAGATCGCTACCAGACAGAGTCAAGGTTAGCGGGGTGGTCAGACGTTCCAGGGCGGGCTGGGGGTTGGGTTTGTTATTCACGATTTCAATCCTGCGATGTGGTGGTAGACGCTGAGTCGACATCCGTTCTACGTAACCGGCCCCGGTTTCTTAGGCCGGGGCTTGGGTGCACCTGAAACAACTATCTTCGATCAATTATGCGAATTGTTCGTGTTCATATTGGTGCTGTGACGCGATCTTTTCCATTAAAACGGGATTACCTGCTCGGAACAGCAAATGTTATGGGCGAGGACAGCAGCGGTTGGTTTAGGTGGGTAAGCTCTTATTTGAATCAGGACTTCACCCGCCCAACCAACAAATACCGCCAGTTCCTCAGCTTCCTCGCGAGTCGGACGGTGGTACTCGACGCCGTATTCGCCCTCACGAGGGTCGACAAAATAATAGCTCTCTATGTGACCCATGCTGCTTCTCCTCTTTAGTCAGGCAGGCCGCAATCGCGATCACGGCAAAGTAGCGGAGAGGCTCTTGTCAAAGGTGACTCGAAGGTGGCCCGTGTCGCCTTGTGCAGTTGAGAACATGGCACTGCCTACGTTATCCGAACGTACCGAGTAACCGCCTGGTAGTAACATCAACTCCCAAACGAATGTGTACGAGTTGGCATCAGGACCAGCTACTTGGCGACCTACGAATTGCGACTGTTGGGGGATCGATTGCCCTTTGCTGACAGTGCAGGTCACTCTCGCTGGCGACACAGGCTTACCACTCGCGTACACGATCCCCTTGTTGAGGGTTTCAATGCTTGGGACTGGCAAGCAGTCAATCACCGCGCCGGTTGGCACATTTAGGCTTGGCACGCTTTCAGCCGCCTGGGCAGCACCTGCGATGATCGAAAGCGCTGCTGCATAAACTAATTTCATTGGTTGAATCCTTTAGCAGTATCGAGAACAGCATGCTGCTACTCGGCACATGTGCTCCCGTCTATTCACGCAGCCGCGTGTTCAGCTACGACGGAGCAGTGATCCAGTGAAACAGCACCCGAAACATCCTCCACCATGATGACCGGCTCGCAGCACATGACGAATGCCTTGCCGCAGGTTTTGGTCTGGATGGTCTCACCCGAGCCAAGGCGCTCTTCGTAGGTCACGTTTACACCTTCCTGGTGCTCGGAGTTCCAGTCGTAGCACTGAACCTTGGCGGCTACTTCACGTTGGCGAAGGGTCATGTTTTTGGGTTTCGGTAGCGGCATGTATCAGTCCTTATATTTGGTAGACGCCAAAAAGGCATCTTTCTACGGCCTCCCCCCGGTGTCAGGATAGTTGTCGCCTCTCCGATTTTTCCTAAAAAAGCATATCGGGGGCGGAAAGAGACTGGTCGTGCCGTACTATTCACCTGAACGCAGAGCCGCATTACTTAAAATGCTGCTTCCCCCGCTGAACCTGTCGATGGCCGAGGTTTCCCGGCGCGAAGGGGTCAGCGAAATGTCTTTGTCCAACTGGCGCAAGCAGCTCAGTTCTGAAGGAAATGCAGTGTCCGAAAACAAGCCGTTGACCGAGAACTGGTCAGCCGAAACCAAGTTTGCTGTCGTGCTTGAAGCCGCCGGTTTGTCCGAGATCGACCTCGGCGAGTATTGCCGCCGCAAAGGTCTTTACCCCGAACAAATCACGGCTTGGCGACAAGCTTTTATCACCGGCCAGAAATCGACAAAGGCTCAGCAAAAAGAAGATCGCGAGCAATCTCGCAAGGACAAGAAACGCATCCAGGAACTTGAGCGCGAACTGCGCCGCAAAGACAAGGCGCTCGCTGAAACAGCCGCGTTGTTGGTGCTGCGAAAAAAGCTCAACGACTACTGGGGGACGAACGACAACGAGGACAACTAACATCTTTGCCAGAGCGCCAGTTAATCGTTGCCTGGCTGGGTAGCGCGGTGGCGGCAGGAGCCAGAAAAATCAGGGCGTGCCAGGAAATCGGTCTATCGCTGCGGACTTTGCAACGTTGGACTGAAACAGAGGTTATCCAGGCCGATGCCCGAACGATTGTCACACGGCCAACACCGCGAAATGCACTGAGCGAAGTCGAGCGTCAGACCATTGTGACGCTGTGTAACAGCCCGGAGTACGCCCACTTGCCGCCGAGCCAGATCGTGCCGCGGCTGGCCGATCAAGGGCGTTATGTGGCGTCGGAGGCGACGTTTTATCGCGTTCTACGTGCGGCAGGCCAACAACAACATCGAGGCCGCAGCCAGCGGCCCAGAAGGCACGCAGCACCGACAACGCATGCGGCCAAAGCGCCCAATCAGGTGTGGTCGTGGGACATCACGTATCTGCCCTCGCCGATACGCGGAAAGTATTACTACCTCTATCTGATCGAGGATATTTACAGCCGCAAGGCCGTGGGCTGGGAGGTCTACGACGCGGAAAGCGGTGAAAAAGCCGCCGCGCTGCTGCAACGCAGCGTGATCGGTGAGCAGTGTTTACACGAACCGCTGGTGCTGCACTCGGACAACGGAGCGCCGATGAAATCGGTGACGCTGCTGAGCAAGATGTACGACCTGGGCATCACGCCTTCGCGGGGCCGACCGCGTGTGAGCAACGACAATCCCTACTCGGAGTCGCTGTTTAGAACGCTGAAATACTGCCCGCAATGGCCGCTGGATGGTTTTGCCAGTCTGGATGCTGCTCGGGCTTGGGTGAGGAATTTTATGCGGTGGTACAACAACGAGCACCGACATAGCCGCATCCGGTTCGTCACACCGGCTGAGCGGCATCGAGGGCTGGACCATCAGGTCTTGGCCCGGCGACATGAGTTGTACGAACGAGCCAAGGAAAACAAACCGGAGCGGTGGTCAGGCCGGACGCGTAACTGGGAACCGATCGGCACCGTGTTGTTGAACCCGGATCGAGAGCAACAGAACGAGAAAATGGCGGCATAGTTAGACGGTTGACGCGACAACTACCTTGAAAAATGCCGCCTCTGCCCCGGACTCTGGCCGGGGCTTTGGTGCAGATGAGCGACATTTTCTACTGGTCTACTGGTCTTCGATCTGCACGAAAAGTACGAATTCGTCCATCAGTGCGTAATTCCAGAAGGTCACGGACGGCGGCATCTTGCTCGGCAGACTTGGCGGATTTACTAAACTCTCGTAAGTGACATCACGATTACATCCTTGGGGCTTGAAGAGGAAGCACCAAGAGAGCTTGCGATGCGCTTTCTAACCTCGTCATACCAACCCGCTTCTTGGGATTCACGGGACGTCTCTATTACGCCACTTCCGAATTTGAAGATCCCATCAGCCTTACGTCCGTTCCAATAAATTTCTGCGTAAAAGTGGTACGTACTCATTTATGGATTTCCATGATTATTCGGCTTCGTAGAACGAGCCGTTGTTTTTGATTTCGTACAGGTAAAACAGGTCAGTCACGCCTTATAGCCCAATCATCAAGGCTGTGATGAACAATCATGTTTGCCCCATATTTCATTGCGAGGCTTTTGCGTTCCTGATACGAATTTCCTATCGCGCAACGCAAACGGCATGCCCTGGTTGATCACCCGCATTGCGATCTCGGCCTTGCCAGATATTTACGGCTTGAGTGCAAGCCACTTCTGAATTAAAGCCAGGCACATACGTGGCGGACTGATTCGTCGGGGTGAGGATCAACACCCAATCTTTACTGCGGTCTGAGCTGAGTCCTTTGCATGCGACGGGGAGGTCAACGCCCATTTGCCTAAGTTTGTCCTCTGCTTCTGTGCTCAACGATCCGCTCAGATAGATAGGGCAAGCTTGTGTTAGATCAAAGGTAGGGGTCGGAGCCTGTTTACCGACCGCTCCAACAGAGGTAGAAATCAGCAAGGTCGTAATGGCGGCTACTTTAAGAATGTTCAATTTCATCTCCTAATCCCGAGCGCAAAAACCACGCCTCTTCTACTGCCCAAGCCCAGCAATAGCTAGGCTTGGGCACTTCCGTATTTCGTTGGCCATCAAGATGACTTGTTGTCTTCGCCGCCGCGAAAATGGATGAACTTCTATGCGTCAGATCTTGCTGGATCGCGGGCTAAGTCGTCGCACGTGACAGCGGTATTAAGCTACGCGGCTGTTCTCGGGTGCCGATACGGAGATTCTTGCGTGGGCAGGTCCAGGGCTTTAGCAACCAGACGACGTCTTACTGCTTGGGCGAGCTTCTTGGCTTCCTTATCGCTATCGAAGGGAACGACATAAACCTCGCACTGCATATAGTCTGGATCGGACACCGGCCCCCCCATAGACCAAGAGCCATTCGGGAATCGCACCACCGTGATGAGCTTCATGGACAATTTTCCTTATTGGTCGTCGTCGACATCTTCAAGCTGGCCGAAGAGAGGTATTTCGTTCAAGTGCGTTTGATCGGGCCGCACGTGTTCAAGCTCTCGCAGGATATTTTGGGCCAGTGCAAGGGCTTGATCCTTTGGGATAACCAACCGAACGAGATCCGGGTAATGGGACTTTCCGTCCACGATTTCCTGACCCTTGCCGATTGTGAACTCCTGATCTTTGCAGCGCATGATGCTTCCCCATTGCATAAGTGACTGTTAGCAGTCGACTCTTCGAATTGTCTCTCGACAGGTCCCGGAATTCCGGGGCTAAGTGACAAGTGACGTGCGTGAATCGTGCGAGAATTAAGTTGCGGATAGCCCTCTATCGAGCGCAACGTTAAGGCTACTTAGCCTTTAGTGTCTAACCAGCCCCCATCCACAGTGGTTCGCTTCAATGAAAATAGTGTATACCCCTACAGGTATGCATTCAAGCAACAGAGCCACTTTAAATGAACGACGGTAGTATTAGAGAATTAAAACTGTCGCAGGCGATTATAGGCAGTCGCCCCGGATGTCCCAGTGCGTCTATTATGTAGCATTGCCATTCATGACAGGGTGATCTCTATGCAGTGCGCCACACGAAAAAGTAACGCCGGGCTTGTGCTCTGGGGGGATATTTACGAACTCAAAGCGCTCTGGACTTTCATCCACCGCGTCATTGAAGAAAGTGCCCTGCTGAAAATAGAAGACCCACTACTATTAGGGCTAGCCGAAGAGGTGCGTCACGCCAGCGATGGCATGAGGCACAAAGGTACGAAGAATTGGTTCGGGGACGACCCGACCCCGATTTATGGGTTTGACTGTATTTGGCCAAACACGCTGATCCAGATGGGCTTATTGAGAGCAGGTTTGGCCTTCATGCCTACCGTGACGAGAAATGACCAAGCGATTATGTACCAGTTGGAGCATGCCTTGTTGGATGGCCTTGAGGCCCTGCTGCCTGGGGCGAGCGAAAATTTATACAAAACTGCGCTCATGGTTGCCCAAGAAGGTGGAGAAAGCACCAACGAAAAAATCCATAGCAGGACAAGTTACTTTCTGACGCTGACACCAGCCAAAAGGAAAAGCGAATTGGGCGCAATTTTGGATACGCTTCTCACAAACGCTGCATTCGACAACCCTCTCAAATCGATGGTTTTTGATTCGCTCGAAAGCTTGTCTGAATATCCCTCTTACAAATGGTGAGTTGTTTTCGCAGCGCATGAGCGTTGGGTGCGTGGGCCTTGGACGGAACTGAAGAGCGATGTAGGTCGCGACAGTTTTAATTCTCTAGAACATAGAACGCCAGCGGCGGCTTGAAGTGTTGCGACAGATTTGGATTTCCTCTCAGCGCGGCTGCTGCCCCAGCACCCTTGGCCTATATCAACAGTTTTAATTTTCTAAATAAAACCTGTAGATTCACAGAATAGTTGGGAATTTTCACAAATAAATGGTTCTACTAACTGCCACGGTTAGTTATCCAAGCATTAAAAATGCCCGCTTAAGTACCGAAATCAGAAGGTTACTGAGATTGGTTAAAGCTGAGGGGTTGATTCGGAGGTAGCTAATATTTGTGGGGTATATCACAACGACATAAACGAGACGAGGCTAAATCGTATTAGCTATAAAATAAATAAAAGGAGAGACTATGAAAAGCGGGATGTGTGAAATGTAACAACGCGACCAAAACCAAGGGGCTTTGATCGCGCCGATTTAAAACTGAATTGCTGGCGTGAGAACCTCAATTTCAGGTTTTTTTTACCGCTTGTCAATCCCCTCCCGTATTTTCGACTTAATCGAGGGCTCTCGTCGTGAAAGTGTTGCCGATCGATTGTGGCCTCGATGATCGCGCGGCACCTGTCCTGTCAAGTGCCGCGACGATGCACGTCTATGGAGGTGTGCGATAGCTGTTCGTAAGGTTGTTACTCGTAGTTTGTAACTCAATCAGATGGCATCACGCTGCGCTGCCATTTCCAGATCAGTATTTACAGGTGAGGGGGGGCCAGTGGATCAGGGGTTTTCCATTCAAGCCCGCTGCCGACAATTCTTGCAGCCGCTGACTTCGCGCCACGAACTGTTTGGTATCGCCTGGGCAGTTCCAGATATACCGAGCTACCTCGACGATCAAGGTTACATTCAAGCGAGAAGGGCATGTCGAGGCGATGCGAGACCTCGATACGCAACTCATCAAAACCATTCTTGGCAATGAATAATATTGTACTCATAGCTTGGCCTATGACTGGTGGCGAGCACCAAAACAAGCAGGAGGGGTATTTGCTGGCCTTCAATGCTCGATGGCGTGTAAGAGACGGAGAGGCCGTCATCGAGCATGGATCTAAAGGTGCTGTGTCTACAGAAACAGACTGCATTGATTGGCTTGCCGATTAGACAGCAATTCATCGCGCCGCCCGCAATCCGCACAGATCAAAATTCAGCGCTGCGCTTGTGAGGTTCGATAAAACCGCAGGACATCAAATAGCCCATCCAAACAGCAGCGCCGCACGGCAACGCATGGCCAAGACCTATAACCGAGAAAACAACTGCGCGGAGGATGCTCGACTCAGGCAGTTGATACGCACCGCCTATGAAGGTGGCATCAAACGCTACCAAGAGAAAACCGAGCCCGCTGAATACCAATGCGCAGAATACAAGACCTACAAGCCAAACAGCGATGATGAAAACGCTTGATGCTTTAGCCGGATGGTTGGATGCATGCAAAGCTCCTTCCTGTTGCTCCGAGTTAAATCCATCAAATTGCTGCTCCGCTAACGAATCTTTTTCGCTAAGAGTCAAACCTTGTGGAACCTGCATGTTAAATCCTTTTTTTGAGGTGATGGCTGTGGGCGCGAACACCGCTCCCTGGTATTGCAAAGCCCCGAAAGAGACGGGGTTGTGAGAGGGCTCTGTTTGACCTGTTGCTTAAGAGGTCTTGAATATACCCTAAATGGTATAAATGAAAATTAATAAATACCTTAAAAGGAATATTTTTATTTGTGGGCCAATCTTCGTCTGAGGCCAAATGCGACCTGAGATTTTCAAAGGTCCTTTGCATTCAAGTTTTGCGATTGAAGTCCAGCAATCAGATGTCATGACCTGGCTCCCTGAGGCACCTGATTTCGCAAGGAGCTGGTGGGAGGGTCAAACTTGAAAGATCAACGTCTGTGCCTGCGCTGGGCCCGTCAAAATCGATTGAAATAAACGTTCCAAAACCAGTAGAAGCGTCGTAGTGAGTAAGCACCCACTCATCGCACTCCTCGCTCAAGAGGTGGCTCATTAAGTCGTCAGACGGATAGGGCGGCAAAGTGACCCTGAATTCACAGATGTCATTACCAAGGCCGGGGTCGAGGTGTCCGGGTACGCTTGGCTCACAAGGTTCAATTTTGGTGATGATTGAAATCTTCACTCGGGTTCTCATGGCGGTAATGATTGGTTTGAGCATCAGGTGAAAGTAGCGTCACAGACCCTTCAAACCAGTAGCTGACCAGTGGATTGTCAGGCCTGCGTGAAAGGCATGTCTGCCGGTGCTGCATGGATTACATCTGCTGCTATTTTTCGATCTGACTTTGTGAAGCTCCCCACGGGCGATAGCACCACGGACTCCAATGCTTCAACTGATTGCTCGCGCATGTACTTTTTATAAAGTTTGCGATTGAGGCGAACTTCCCAGTTGATCCAGAGTGCGAGGAAGGTGAAAGCGCAAAATGCGTATGGAGTCAGCAGTGCAGGATCACCAATAAGTCCCACAAGCATCCAAAAGCCCGCGATAAAGCAAGTGACAAGCACGTACGCAATTGCGAGAACAAAGGGGGTTAGAAAGAGACATGCACAGAACCGCGCCAGCCGCGCCCTGATGGTCTTGGGCAGCGTTTTCTTGAATTGTTTGGACGAATAGATCATTGGTCACCATGGCAGCAGTTAAAGAGCATTTCGCGCTGCGCTCCTGGTGAGCACAAAAGCTTCCTGATCATCATGAATGAGGGTGATCAGCTGATGCTGCAGAAAGCGCGATTCTACAATGTTTCATAATATTCTATGGTGCATATTTTTAACGTGCAACCTGAAGCGCTCAAAGGTAATGGCCAAGGGCAAGAGAAAGGGTCGTGGGTTTGAAGTGGGAAGGGGCAGGGCGAAGAAAGTAGAGCGGCCCAGCCCAGCTTGCTCGCAAGCCCCAAAGCCATGGCTTTGATCTAAAAACCGGACAAGGATAAGGTTTAGAAGGCCGGTGATTATCTGAAGTAGTGGCCCCTTGTTGGACGGTTTGAATGGCTCAAGTTGCGTGATATTACGTATCATTATACGGTGCAAGTAGCTTGGCGGGATCTGCCGCCCCCCACGGGTTACTGCTCAGGAATTAATTGCGAGGGTTGAAAAATTAATGATGTGCGACGACCTGGTTCGACAATACGCTGCCACATTGCACTGCTGTGAGACATGGGTGCTTAGGGTCATAGATGCCAACGCTTTGATGCTGCAGGCCATGCCTTGAACCTGGGGCAGACCGGCTATGAGAACAAGATGAACATTACTGAGTACTACCATGCCCTGGTTCAACATGATTGGTATTCGAGTTGGTCTTCTGATCTGGAGGTGTACTGGGCAGGCGAAGTTAGCTACGAGTCACTGCGTCAGGTTGCGTTGAGCAATGGGCCTCCGTTCGCGTGGCTGATGGCCGAATACAAAAAGCGATATTTCAGTGGAAAGGCATGGGGCTGTGAATCACTTCCCATGCTTACAGCTCCCGAAAGGCCAGCGGTGAGTGCGATGATTGATCTTCGAGCGGATTACGAGTGTCTTGCGTTTGCGCCAGCAGATGGGACCACTGAAGAATCACTTTTGGAAAGGGCCTACAACATGGGCGCGCTTGCATATCCCGGATCAGACGTTCCATGCCTGATTCATGGCGTAGCCCCTTTGAGGGATGCTTGGGCGAAAGGTCAGCATGAGGCCGTCGAGTTGTTTAAGTCTCTCAAGCCAGCAGGGGTGATGGTTAGACTTCTAGCTGCTCAGAAATTGGCTTGTAAGCGAGGTAGATCTGAGGCCGCAATCCAAGTTGATTGCGATTATGAAACCCCGTTTCCTGTGGACTCATAGCACTAAGAGGTAGGCCCTGCAGACCTCAGCTCACTGAGCAGGCTTGGAATGGACGTTTACTTTGGTTCTGGGGCTGGCGCTGACACCACTTGCTGCACGGCCCAAGCTGCGTAATCCGTATCTGGCGATTGCTTTGCGTAATAAATACTCAGCTCAAAAGCGCGGTTGCTTTCGGCTTGAATGACCTTCAATCGCTTGTAGAACTGACCGGCATTGAGGCCGTTATTTTTCCATGCATCAGTGGCGGTTGTGCCTTTGACAAAGTAATCACGCAGAGCGTTGGTAATCTTCTCGCCACGAATGCTGGTGCCTTCCATAAGCAAATCGAAGTGCCTCTGGGCAACCGTGCCTGGCGTGAGTCCAACTGCATCTTCTACCATGAGAACACCCATCAATTAAAAAGTTAGAGTTTACCTGACGTGGTGAACTCTGGCACGGAAGTGGGTTGAGTGCTGACGTACGAAATCATGATGCATCCGCACATGCTGAAATCACTTTGTACATGGACCCACAATCGCTGTGGTGCTCCCCCTTGATACCAGCGTCCAAAGACGGCTCAAGCAGCGCAGCTCAATTGACGCACTCGCGCAGGCCCACGGGCTTGCGCTGAGCCTTGGCTTCTAATCCAAGCAAAGATTTAATCTTGTCTGTGATCTGCATATCTTTCCTATACCACTACATGTTGTGTTCGATCAGATGGTCAGCGACACCAGATGTAGTGCCGCCACGTTTTCCTATAGCCCTACGGGGACTTCGTAGACCCCGAAATGTTGGTATTGGGAGGCTTTAGCTCCTGCAGGATGACGACACTCCCATTCTTTCACCCGTGCCTTGTAGTCGCTCCAGATTTCGCGGCCTTCCTCTAAAGGCATTTCAGGCGGGCTTAGGTGATTAGGCCGACTTCTCCATAAACGTAAATATTTTTCATAAAAATATAATATAAGCAAACGGTTAGTATTGTTTTTTGCGTAATGGGGGATTGTAGTCTAGGGTTTATTATCGTTTACCTTGTGAGTGTGTAAACAATGAACCCTTACAGAATCAAGCTCGTGCGGTTCGACAGTGGTGAGCGTTTCCCCCTGCTCTGCTGTCGGCAAGACGGTATGCCCGTGCACAGCGCCACTCTTTGGGTACTGACAGAGTTACGTACGGCAAATTTGTCAACGAGCACACTTTATCAGGCGCTTCGGTCGCTTATGGTGCTGTTCATCGTTCTTGATGAACTAAAGATAGATTTGTGTGCCCGTTTGCGCGGCGGCCTGTTTTTAACGGTAGGAGACATAGAGGCTATCGTTGTGGGGTGTAAATTGCCAATTGCAGCGGACGATAGAAAACTATCTAGGGATAGGATATTTGTATCGTCAAGTTCTACCAGTGGCTCTAATTCGAAAAAAATTCATCCCGCCACTATTGCCATACGGCTTTTATACATTGCCCGATACCTTGACTGGATTGCGACCGACCACTTACTAAAAATAGGGGCCGGAAACTCAAATTTCACTGGGCTGGAAAAACTCCGGGAACTCGTGTCTAAATCCATAAAGGCTCGTATTCCTTCAGTGCAACCCTTTTCCAATGTTACGCCTCGCGAGGGACTAACTAAACAAATGTTATCTGTGTTGCAACAGGTCGTTGCTCCAGAGTTTGAGCAAAATCCGTGGTCTCATGAATATGTCCGGCAGCGAAATTACTTAATGATTCGCTGGCTATTGTCCTTGGGAGTACGGCGAGGTGAATTGCTTGGTGTGAAAATTTCGGATATTAACTTTCAGACCAGTGAAGTTTTAATTGCCAGGAGGGCAGATGATCCTGCGGATCCTCGGTTGAGACAACCAAATACCAAAACGAGCGGTCGATTATTAGCGCTCGACGCAGAGTTGGCAGAGCTCACACGAGCGTATGTAATGGCCAATCGTCGTAATGTTAAAGGCGCGCGTAAGCATGAATATCTTTGGGTGGCCGAAGGCTCCGGAAAACCACTGAGTCTTGCGGGGCTGAATAAAGTGTTCGTCACGTTACGGCAGCACTGTCCGGAATTGCCGGAAAACCTCTGCCCCCATCTTCTTCGCCATACCTGGAACGATCTTTTTTCTGAAGCGGTTGATAGAAACAACGTGTCGCCGACCGTGGAGCAAAAACTGCGGTCGCGGCTGATGGGGTGGTCCGAATCATCCGGAATGGCGACTGTGTATAACCAGCGCCACATCAAGAAAAAAGCCACCGCTGTGTCCTTGCAAATGCAAAAACAATTGCGTGTGGGGGCTCATTCCGATGAGTAAAAAACCCGAAAAAGACTTCGTAATCGCTGGAAGTGATGTCTGTCCTTCACTTCCATCGATAGTTCGGAGCAAAAGCGGGATTGTATTTGATCCTAACCGGTCTGACTGGTCGTACCGGGACGGTGTGCATTCGGTTTACATGGATTTTTCTGAGTTGCATTTTTCCGCCGTGCTCCTGGCTTCGGTGCGTCTGACGTTGATTTGGTTTGCTGAAAATAGGGCGCCAAGCACCTTGATGGGACGCTTTACGGCTTTGAAAGCATTTGCCTTGCGATTGCAAGAGGGGCGCGTTGAACCGTTGGACATTATCGGTGGAAATGACGTATTGATACATTGCGATGCCAATGACTTTCAAACACGCAATCTCTTTGCGTTTTTGCGCCGATGGCACGCAATGAGCTTGCCGGGTATTCAGGAAGACGTGGTGTACGTCCTGGACAGGAAAAAACTCCGGAAACGAGAAACGGGCGTTGCCGTTTTGACGTGGGATCCAGAGTTGGGTCCTTTCACGCCAATTGAGCAAGTGGGTATTCAAGATGCCTTGAATGAAGCTTACGGCGCTGGGCGTTTGAGTGAGGAAATATACCTGCTGGCATGGTTGTTTATTGCATTGGGTTCCCGCCCTGTTCAACTGGCAGCCTTGAAGGTTTGTGATGTGGTTCGCTCTGTGGCTGCGGATGGAACAGAGTCTTTTCTTTTGCTTATTCCGCGGGCGAAGCAACAAAACACATCGCTCCGTCAAGAGCTCAAGCCCCGAGCGCTGGTGAATCAAATTGGCCGACCGCTGTTTGATTATGCTCAACGCGTCAGTGAACGCTTTGTTGGAGAGTTTCCAGACACCCAGCAGGCGCCCCTGTTTCCTTTACCTCGGCAGTTTCAGTATTTGGCGGAAGGGCCAGGATGGGGCAGATATCACCGTACCAGCGAGAATTTACGGAGATTGTTGGTGACTGCGTTGGACAAGCTGTCCGTCCGCTCTGAGCGCACAGGGGGCGTAGTTAACATCTGTGCCTTGCGCTTTCGGCGTACGTTAGGGACGAATCTTGCGCGTGAAGGTCATGGGGTGTTGGTCATTGCGGACTTGCTTGATCATTCGCGAACCGACTCGGCGGGGGTCTATGTCGCCGCGACACCAGAGCTTGCGATGCGGATTGAAAAGGCGACTGCGCTGTACATGGCGCCGCTGGCTCAAGCCTTTAAAGGTCAGCTGATAGCTCATGAGGGCATTGCTGTTCGTGGAACAGACCGCTCCAGCCGAATTATTGACCTGCGTATTGATCAAAGCGCACGGCCAATGGGGTCATGTGGAAGCTTTAGTTTCTGCGGATTGAATGCCCCTGTGGCTTGTTACACCTGTCAATGTTTTCAACCTTGGTTGGACGGACCGCATGAGGCGGTCCTGGATTTCTTGCTAGAGGATGCTAATCGCTATTCGGACGCTCGTATTGCGACGATCAATGATCGAACGCTGCTCGCAGTGGCAGAAGTAGTCCAATTATGCCGCAGCAGAAAGGAGCGGGCTCGTGGACGATAGGGTAATCCTGTTTAAGCCCCGAGCAGCGCAGGCTGCTGAAGACAATCTAAGGGACTTCGTTACCCTTGCCAGAGAGTCTCTGACGGCTTTTGGTCGTGAGTTGGTCTTTGATGCGGACAGTTGGGATGTCACCAATTTTGTTCAATTGAAACGTCGTAACTCTTGTTCAAGCATCCGATTTCATGGATTCCCCAGTGGACGAGGGCAAAAGGACTCTTGTTGCTTGCCTCAGCCTTACAAAGACTTTGCCAAAGCCTACTGCCGTTATGATTATTCGTTGTGCGCGTATACCACTGTCAGTTCACGATTGGCCGCGCTGCGCTCCCTCGCTGTAGCTCTGGAAGAAACGGAGAGTTGTGTCACGCCGATTAAAGCAAGTCTGGGGCACTTTAATCGTGCGTGCGCGATACTTAACGAACGCTACCAAGCCTCTGCCGCATTTTTTGCTGGGGCGGAACTCAAACGTATTTCGCAGTTCTTGGTGGAGCATCAACTCTGTGCGCTGCCTCTTCAATGGCAATGTCCACTTCGGGCACCAGATAATTTTGTGCGCAGTGTTGGCCCGGAGTTTGATGCGTCACGCCGGGCCCGTCTGCCCTCGTCAGCTTCGTTAGAAGCGATTGCCGAAATTTTCGGAACCGCCGAGAAGCCAGGCGATGTCTTCACATCCAGTGTGTGTGCGTTGCTGGCGTCGGCGCCGAGCCGCATTAATGAGGTGATGTCCATTTCAAACCAGTGCGAAGTCGAGGAGTTTGATCCAAAAACAAATCAACAACTGTATGGATTGCGTTGGCGGCCTTCAAAGGGTGGGAAGGCACAAGTTAAATGGGTGGTGCAATCCATGGCCAGTGTTGCTCGCGAGGCAGTGAGTAAGCTCAGGACTATTTCAACACCGGCGCGAGAAGTGGCACGGTGGTACGAGCAGTATACTGATGCGATGTATTTACCCATGGAGTTGGAGGTGCTCCGGGGGAGGATGTTAATTAGTTCAGAACAGGTGAGTGCGATAGTTTTTCTCACTCTCCCCCCCAATTGCAGTCAAGCCGATCGGGGGGCTGGATGGTGTAGGAAACACGGGATTGTGGAACACATTCCTTATGACCCGCAGCATAAAAATGCCCCGAGGTTTTTGTTCGCGGACGTTGAGCGAGTAATCCTTTCGATGCTGCCCCCCAACTTCCCGCTGGCGGATCACAAGAACAACCTGAAGTACAGTGAAGCGCTTTGCTTGACACGACTGAATGAGCTAACCGAGTCGTGGGGAACGTACCGTGGGGTAATCGTCTTGCCAGACACCGGTTATATTCAGAAGCAATTGTCCAGTGCGCGAAGGGCCCTCAATATTTTTGATCGCTTCGGATATCGTGAATCAGATGGCAGCCCAATGAAAATCACGACGCATCAATTTCGCCATTTTTTAAATACCGTGGCGCAGATGGGCGGATTATCGCAACTCGACATCGCCAAATGGAGTGGTCGCGCCAAGGTAGGGCAAAATAGGTGCTATGACCACCAGTCCGACAGGGATGTATTGGCGCTAGCCAGATCCGCTTTAGGTGATCCGGAAAAGTCGGCCGGGCATATCGCGAGTATTCCACCCAGTAGTTTGATTGCACGAGATCAGTTTGCAGCACTGAAGATCGTGACCGCTCATACAACGGACCTGGGATATTGCCTGCACGATTTTTCCATGCTGCCTTGTCAGCTCTATCGAGATTGCCTTAATTGTGATGAGCATGTGTGCATTAAAGGTGATGTGGTCCGAGAGCAGGCTATACGTCAGCATCGTCAGGAAACCCAGGTCCTCCTCGCGAAAGCCTTAGAAGCGCTGGGCGAGGAGGCGTTTGGTGCCAACCGTTGGGTCGAACACCAGACACTGACCCTAAAACGATTGGATGAACTGTGTGCCATTTTTGAGGACTCTTCAGTTTCCGCGAACGCGATTATCCAGCCACGTGGGGTTGTACCCGCGTCAAGATTGGAACAGTTACTGGCCCATCATCAAATTGTGAAAGCGCGTGAACTTCAAGGCCCGGCCATTGAAGATCCAAATGTGCCACGCATAGAGTCTAAGGACCTGTAATGTCTCGTTCGAGAAACCTTACCCCTGGTGCTATAGAGCAGATCGTGTCGATCATTGATGGCTGGTCTGGAAAATTGACTTGGGATCTGCTGATCCAAAGCGTCGCTCGCCGTTTGCGAGGGACCTATACGCGTCAGGCGCTTCATAAACATGAACGGATTAGGCATGCCTTCACTCTTCGTAAAAAAACACTATCCATTTCGGTTGGGAAGAAGAAGGCCATAAGTCCAGAGTCTCAAGCGACAAACGACCGAATCGCACGTTTGGAAGGTGAGAATCAACGCCTGCAAATGGAGAATGATCGACTGCTCGAACAATTTGTGCGGTGGGCCTACAACGCTTACAGCCGGGGCTTGGATGAACAGTTCCTATCCCGCCCTCTACCCGCGATCAATCGACAGCAAACACCCTAGTGAATGCCAAACGCTCATATTGGTGTAGATCAGCCCTGCTACTGCGACTGCCCTCTATAGCAGGGAGCTTGGGAATCGTAATTTTATTCATGGAGCAATGCTATGCCTATCGGCTACTACTTGGCTTGCCTTGAAACCCAGCGATATGTCTGGATCGGCACGCTTGGCGACATAACGTCCGCCGTCGGAGTCGACGCTGACCTCGTATCTAGTTTCTGCCTAGTGCATCGCGGTAAGTCGCTCATTGTCATCAGCGAATCGCACCAGATTGTTGGTGAAGGCCATGAATGGACGCATTGACCTACAACATTGCTGCTGAGCCTGGTGCGCAACAAGTAGCAGTGCTCGCCCTGCCTCACAACTAATGCCCTCTGAGCAGCTACTCTGCTACCGATGGGCCCTACCAGGGTTAACTCCACAGATGAATACCACCCGTGACGATTTTTCAAAACGGACCAAGAGCGACCTCGCCCTACGGGCAAGCTATCAATGCTCCTTGTGCAAGGAGTCGACAGTAGGGCCCAGCGACGAAACCTCAAATGCGGTGACGATGATCGGCGTTGCCGCTCACATTGCAGCAGCTGCGCCTGGCCCTGGCGCGCGCCGTTACGACTATTCGATGACTCCTGAGCAACGTGGATCAATCGATAATGGGATTTGGCTATGCGCCAACTGTAGCGTTCTCATCGACAGGGACGAAGCCCGATTCTCAGCTCAATACCTACATGAGCTGAAGCTCAGCCATGAGGCATCAAGGCGCCTTCAGGGACAAGGTGATGTGAATCGCGAGGACATCATCGCTATCGGCCCCAGTCTGATAGCGCTAGGTGCGGTACTACGATTCGGTCCGGACGGATGCCGATTCCGAATTTCTCACTTCCTAGAAGGTAACATCCGGGAGCTGTGGGCACTGAGTGTAGATTTCGGTAAATGGCCAGATGAGGACAGGTATGTACTTTCAAACGAACTGGGCTATGGCGGTCTGCTTACCCAGCCACCTTTGATCGAGCGAACTGGGCTCGGGCACGAGGTCACCGTACAAATCCAAGCGGCCATAGACCGTCGCGATGCAATGACAACCAAAACCATGTGCAGGCAGACCGGTAGGATGCTTGATGGCATGGAAGCAATGAAGTCGCTATTTAGCAACGTACTGAGCCTGGCTCACGGCACCTGGTTTGCAGACCTCCAGAGCGGCAGCTTTATCTCTGATTATCACGAAAGGTATTCAGACTCCGCGTGGCTTAGCAGGTTAATTATGATGGAGATCATCCGCCTGTCCTTTGTCCCCCGGAAATCCAGAGCTGCTGACAAGCAAGTGGCACCGCTTGCCTGGGTCAATCGCGTTAATAGCGTTTGCACTCCTATCTTTGAGCTTACCGAGCAATATCTGTCCATTCATGTGGATGCGGAGCTTGAAGGAGCAGGTAACTGGTCGGGGGAGCTGCCAGTATTTATTTGTACACCGGAGCAATTACAGAAAGGTCGGGAGCAAGCGAAGAGAAACGCGCTCATGATTAGCCCTACTGTAGATCATGGCCTCGTTGAGGCGGTGCATGTGGACAAGAAAACAGCAGATCGCCTGAAGCTGCAGGGACGATAAGCCTGAATCATCACCTCTCAGCTAAAACGTTGCTTTTAATCGCAGGAAAATCGGTAATGCTTTGCGCATGCTCCGATGGTCAGGGCACTGCGGTTTATCTGGACCACCATTTTGTGCCAAGTGTTTGGTTAAAGAATGAATTCCCTAAGCACTCTGAACTGATCGAGATAATTGAAGCTCGGGCGCAAACTGCGTTTAGTGATCAGGGCTAGCGAGTGTCAGCGATGCCCGATCAATCTGCGCAGATCCTGGCGTTCCTGTCGCATCCACGCGACGACGTAAATACGTAGGAAAAGAATTCGGTTGGACACATCACGGGCGAATGCCATTTCGTGGGTCACAATCAGCATCGTTCGGCCTTCGGCAGCGAGATCGCGCATGACCTTGAGTACTTCGCCGACCAGTTCGGGATCGAGGGCGGACGTCGGTTCGTCAAACAACAGCACGCGAGGCTTCATCACCAGGGCGCGAGCGATGGCTGTGCGGTTGATATCAGCAATTCCCATTCCTCGAATGCAGCTTTAACGGCACTGTGAAGCTCCCATCCCGAATCTTCGTCATAAGCTCCATGAATGCAGGGCGCTGACTCGATGCTGATTTACCGCTGATGGTGTCTGCGAACCAATAGCCAATTGGGTAATTACACTCCACCTGACCACCCATTTGCATTGCACTTGCCCACTCATTTGCATTCGACTTGACCAGTTGTTTGCATCGGATTTGACCAGCACACTGGGTGGCCCTGACTGGCAGAAGTCGACCCATTGCAGCCGGTCGCGACAGGCAGAGAACGGCCAGAAGCGGTCATCCCGATTCCTATACATGGTCAGGAATTCTGCCTAGGTTCTTCAAAACACGTTTCTAATTAGCCGACTGCACGTCGTAGGGTGGGCCACTGTGCGGTCAATGATGCTCAAGGGCACCCGATGGAGCCAGTCGTTTCAGGCTTTGCAGATAAGCCTGGAGGCTTTTTCATTGCGGTAGGTCAAATGCTCCAAGCCCTGCGGCGCGTATTCGGCGTCCTCGCGGGCGGCGAGGATGAGGCCATGGTGCGACGACTTGCTGCACACCGGGTCGGCGTTGTCGGCATCGCCGGTGAGCATGAAGGCCTGGCAGCGACAGCCACCGAAGTCACGGTCCTTCTCGTCACAGGAGCGGCACGGCTCGGGCATCCAGGCGTCGCCGCGGTAGCGGTTGAATCCGAACGACTCGAACCAGATGTGCTCCAGGCTGTGCTCACGCACGTTGGGGAACTTCACCGGCAACTGCCGGGCGCTATGACACGGCAGCGCGGTGCCGTCCGGGGTGATGTCGAGAAACAGCTTGCCCCAGCCGCTCATGCACGCCTTCGGCCGCTCCTCGTAATAGTCCGGGGTGACGAAGATCAGCTTGCATGGGTGCTTCTGCGCCGTCAGCTTGGTCCGCCACTCGTTAGTGATGCGCTCGGCGCGCTGCAGCTGCTCGCGGGTCGGCAGTAAACCGACGCGGTTCAGCTCGGCCCAACCGTAGAACTGACAGGTGGCCAGCTCGACGTAATCGGCCTCCAGCTCGATGCACAGCTCGATGATGCGGTCGATGCGGTCGATGTTATGCCGATGGGTGACGAAGTTGAGCACCATCGGGTAGCCGTGCGCCTTGACCGCGCGGGCCATTGCCAGTTTGTGGGCGAAGGCCTTGCTGGAGCCTGCCAGCAGGTTGTTCACCTCCTCGTCGGCAGCCTGGAAGCTGACTTGGATATGATCCAGGCCAGCCGCGCTGAACTCAGCGATTCGTTGCTCGGTAAGTCCGATGCCTGAGGTGATCAGGTTGGTGTAGAAGCCCAGGTCACGGGCAGCCTTGATCAGCTCAGCGAGATCCTGGCGCACCAACGGCTCGCCACCGGAAAAGCCCAACTGCGCTGCGCCCAGTGCACGGGCCTGGCGGAATACGTCGATCCACTGTGCAGTACTCAGCTCGGTGCCCTGCTTCGCGAAATCCAGCGGGTTGGAGCAGTATGGGCACTGCAGCGGACAGCGGTATGTCAGCTCGGCCAGCAACCACAGCGGCGGGCCGATCTGGGACCGCGTGGGGTTAGGCGAATTCGATCCAGAACTGGGCATGGGCCACCTCAATAAACGCCAGGATGTCTTCATCGATATCCGGCACGCCGGGGAATTGTTCGGCCAGAGAGGCGATGATGTTCGCCACGTCGCGGGCGCCGTCAACACACTTGAGAATCTCGCCGGCGCTGTCGTTGAGTTTGATCATCCCTTCCGGGTAGAGCAGCACATGGCAGTTCTGCATCGGTTCATACTGCAGGCGGAAGCCACGGCGAAAGCGCGGCACGCAAGACTGGGTGGATTGGTTCAAACTGAAAATTCCGTCATCGGGTGCGCCGTACAACGTTGCACCATTTGAGTTATTCGATGCGTAGGGTGCGCACGGTGACCCAATGCGTCCTTCATCCGCGCGGCTCACTGGGCTATCCCACGGTGCCAAACACGTTCGGCCGTCACCGTGTGATACGGCGGGCGCTCCAGTTCGTAGGCCATGCTCATTCATGAGGTCTGCTTTGGGACTGGAAAACCCGGCGTACCGGGGCTCGGATGATCAGCGGTTGGCGAAATACAGGGTGACTTCGAAACCAAGGCGCATATCGGTGAAGTTGGGTTTAGTCCACATGGGTAGATCCTCTTTTTATTGGCGCCGGCACATGCCGACAGGTCGAGTTAATCACCAGGCCCGCCCTCCCCGAATGATACTTTCGGAGGAGTTGCGGCCCTTATTTTGAAGCGGGCGCGCGACAGTTGCTCGCCCTCCCGCTACAGCTGTCGCATTTCTGCGACGACTACGAAAACCACCGCCGAGTCCGCTCATCAAGGGCGCGGCGCTCAAGCGCGGGCCCTGCAGCGGTGTGGCCCGACGCCGGCATGTACTATGCTGGGTGGCTAGTGTTCGACGGAAGGATGACTGCACGCACCGTCGTACAAGGCTATGGTTGCAACATTCGCCAGGCCTGCGGCCAAGGCCGACCACAACAACAAGATGCCGGTGCGCGACTCGCCACGCCGGCCACATGGAGCGCCCATGCCCCTGCATGCCGTGGAAACCAGCCCCAGCGAACTCGCTGCCTTCGTCAGCGATCACTTCCCCGAACGCAGCATCCGCCCGGAGGGGCTGATCGCCCAGTCGTGGTACCGCAGCGTTACCCAGCACAACCTCAACCCGCGCGGGCGCTGCATCAAGAACATCCTCTCCGCCGAGGAAATTCGCCTGCACCAGGCCCAGCACGAGGAGTACCTGAAGGTCGCCAGCCAGGGCGTCACCGGCCTGGCCAAACGTGTGGTACAGGCCGGTTTCGCCGTGCTGCTCAGCGACGAACATGGCATTACCCTCGATGCGCGCCTGCCCAGCAAACGTGACCCGTACACCGAGTCCGGGCTGATCGTCGGCGCGCGCTGGGACGAATCGGTGGCCGGTACCAACGGCATCGGTACCACCTTGGCCGCAGCTCAGGCGATGACTATCCACCGCGAGGAACACTTCCTCACTTCGAACTTCCGCCTGAGCTGCTCGGTGTCGCCGATCTTCGACGCCCAAGGCCAACTGCGCGGTTGCCTCAACGCTACCTGCCTGAACAGCGACGGTCCGAAGGAAGCGCAGTACCTGACTCTGCAACTGGTGATCATGTACGCGCGGCTGATCGAAAACGCGCACTTTCGCCAGAGCTACCGCGACGGCCTGACCCTGGCGATCAAGCCGCGCGACGACATCACTGATCTGGTCAACGAACAGTTGCTGGCCCTCGACGACCAGGGCCGGGTAATCGGTGCCAACCGCGCCGCCTTCGTCGCCCATGATCACACAGGGCATAGTCTGCTCGGCCGGCGCATTGACAGCCTGCTGCCGGTCGGCGTGGATGAACTCCTCAGCCTCACCAGTGGCGGCGCCCGTGGCGTACTGCTGCGAACGCTGGACGAGCAGGCGCTGGTGGATGTCGGGCTTCGAATCCCGGCCGGTCGCCTGCCCCCCGCTCCGCCGGCAGCAAGCCGCAAGCATCTTTCGGTCGGTAACCACCCGGACCTCAACCAGCTCGGAGGCAGCGACGCGCAACTGCAGCAGGGCGTACGGCGCATTCGCAAGGTGATAGACAAGGGCATCCCGATCCTCATCACCGGCGAGACCGGCACTGGCAAGGAAGCTTTCGCACGCGCCATCCACCAGGCCAGCAGTCGTCGCGCCGGGCCGTTCGTGGCGCTGAACTGCGCGGCGATCCCGGAAACCCTGATCGAGAGCGAATTGTTCGGATACCGCAGCGGTAGCTTCACCGGCGCCAACAAAAAGGGCATGAAGGGCAAGCTGGAACTGGCCAACGGCGGCACCCTGTTCCTTGATGAGATCGGCGATATGCCGGCGCATCTGCAGACCCGTCTGCTGCGCGTGCTGGCCGAGCGCGAGATTTCCCCACTTGGCGCCGAAGCGCCGGTGGAGCTGGATGTGCAGGTGGTATCGGCAACGCACCAGGACCTCGGCCAGATGATCCACGCCAAGCAGTTCCGCGAAGACCTGTTCTACCGTCTCAGCGGCATGACCCTGGCCCTGCCGGCTTTGCGCGAACGCAGCGATCGCAGCGAGCTGATCGATGCCCTGCTCGCCGCCCAGCCGGGCACCAGCAACCTGCGTCTGGATGCCCAAGCTCGTCAGCGCCTGCATACCTACTCCTGGCCGGGCAACATCCGCCAGTTGCTCAATGCCCTGCGCTACGCCGTGGCACTGGCCGAGGACGGTCGTATCGATATCGATTGCCTGCCTGCCGAACTGCATAACCTTGACCTCACCGATCTGAGTCCAACTGCTGACAGCGTCGCCAGCCTAGCTGATCACTTGGGCGACGCCGAAGCGCGCCATCTGTACGCGGCGCTGCGTCAGCACCGCTGGAACATTAGCGCGGCCGCCGACTCGTTCGGCATTTCGCGCTCGACCCTGTACCGCAAGATGAAGAAGCACGGCATCGTCCAGCCCAACGAGCTGTTCTAGCCGGCCCTCCTTTGCTGATTCGCAGGGTGCGCCTTGCACACCGGGCAGGCCGCACCGGAAAATCCGCGCAGCCCCTCGGCGCGCGCGGCACAAGCCTACGATTCGAACCGCTCCTTTTGCCTGACGTCGCACGCAACGTCAGGCAAAAGGAGCGGAGTCCGGCCGAAGCCTTTCTCCACTCAATTCACATGCCCTTTGGTTCCTGCCCGTACGCCACATGGATCATGAGTGAGTCCCCGCGGCAGACCGCGATGTATCCGTGCATCTCGGCTTCCTGCCCCACCTCCACTTAGGGCCGGCGCAGGCACGGCCCTTCCCTTCACGCCTGCATGTACACCACATGAGTATGAGTAAACTCGTACAACCCGTGCTTGCCATCCGCGCCGCCGATGCCAGATTTGCGCGTGCCGGCGTGGAAGCCCTGCATGGCCTCGAAGTTTTCGCGGTTGACGTAGGTTTCGCCGAAGTCGAGCTCGCGACTGGCCTTGAGCGCCGCACCCAGGCTGCGGGTGTAGATCGACGAGGTCAGGCCGTAATCGCTGTCGTTGGCCAGGGCGATGGCCTCATCGAGATCTTCGACAATCTGAATCGGCAGCACCGGACCGAAAATTTCCTTGCGCATGATCTCCATGTCCGCGCTGCAGCCAGCGAGCACTGTCGGCTGGTAGTGGAAGCCCTTGCCCTTGTCCGCAACACTGCCTCCGGTGATGACCTGGGCACCGTGGCCGATGGCGGTCTTGACCATCTGCGCGACCTTGTCCAGGCCGGCCTGGTTGATCAGCGGGCCCATGTCCAGGTCATTGTCCACCGACGGGTCGCCGTAGCGCGTGGCGGCCATGGCCGAGGCGATCTTGTCGATGAACTGGTCAGCGACCTTGCGCTCGACGTAGACACGCTCGGCGCAGTTGCACACCTGCCCGGTGTTGATCACCCGCGACGCGGTGATGGCGGTCACGGCCAGCTCTAGGTCGGCATCTGCGAGGACGATGGCCGGTGCCTTGCCACCCAGCTCCAGATTCAGCTTGGTGATGTTCGGCGCGGCAGCGGCCATGATCCGCGAGCCTGTGCCGACACTGCCGGTGAAGCTGATCAGGTCGATGCCGGCGTGGCTGGTCAGCACACTGCCGGCACCCGCACCGGTGCCGCTGACGACGTTGAATACACCCGGCGGCAGATCGGTTTCGGCCACCAGTTTGGCGAACTCGAAGCAGTTGATCGGAGTTTCTTCGCTTGGCTTGATGACGATGGTGTTGCCGGTGATCAGCGCCGGCGCCATCTTGCGGGCGATGAGGAAGAACGGGAAGTTCCACGGCAAGATGCCAGCAACCACGCCCAGCGGCTTGCGCAGCAGGAAGATGTGTTCGTTGACCCGGTCGCTGGTCAGCACTTCACCTTCGAGACGGCGCGCCCACTCAGCCATGTAGTCGAGGTAATCGGCGGTGAAGTTGACTTCCACCAGCGCCAGCGCCGGCACTTTGCCCTGCTCGCGGGTGATGATGCGCGCCAGGCGCTCTGCGTTGTCTCGCACTTTTCTGGCGATCTGGCGCAGGTAGCCGGCACGCTCGATGGCCGGCTTGGCAGCCCAGCCGCGTTGCGCCTTGCGCGCAGCGGCGATGGCCCGCCCGACTTGCTCACCGCTGGCGTCCGGCACCCGGGCCAGCAGCGCGGCATCGGCCGGGTTGTACACCTCGATCAGGCTATCGCTGCCGACGAAGGTGTTGTCGATATAATTCTGGTAGGTAATCTCGCTCATGATCCGGTCTCGCTATTGCTGAAATTCGGGGAAATTCAGGTCAGACGAGCGCACCCCGCGGCGCGCCCGACTGACAGTTACTGCGCGGTGAACTTGTCCCAGGCGCCACCTTCGGTCTTAAGGTCGTGGGCACGCTTGATCAGGTACTGATGGATCTGGTCGACCTCCTTGGCATCGAAGGCTTCGGCGAACGACGGCATGCCGTCCGGTACGCGACCGCCATACACGATGCCCAGGAACATCTGGTGCTTGTCGGTGGTGAGCTTGCGCAGATCCGGCAGCACGCCGCCGCTGACCGCGTGGATGCCGTGGCATTGCGAGCAGTGGCCGTCGTATAGCTTGGCGCCGGCTTCCACAGTGGCCGCATCGGCAACCAGCGGTGGCGGTTCCGGGGTGTTCGCCGGTGGTGCCGGTTCCTGTAGCTTGGCGATGCCACCGAGCTTGTAGGTCAGTACCTGAGAAAACGGCTGCACGCCGGCGCGCAGGGACAGAGCCCCGGCGAAGGTGGAGAAGGCGCCGCCCCAGCCGGCCATGAAGGTCACGTATTGCTCACCGTCCACCGAGTAGGTTATCGGTGCGGCCATCACACCGCTGGCGGCCGGCTGCTCCCAGAGTTTCTTGCCGGTGTCGGCCGCGTAGGCGATCACCCGACCGTCGGAACTGCCCTCGAATACCAGGTTGCCAGCAGTGCTCAGGGTGCCTCCGTTGAAGATGGTCACGTACGGCACTTCCCAGGCCGGCTTCTGCTTCACTGGGTCCCAGGCAATCAGCTTGCCAGACCAGCTCTTGGCCATTTCCAGCAGGCCGTCCGGACCTTCGGGCATCATCCCGGTCTTCAGGCCGAGCTGGTACACGCTCTTGAATGGGTTGCGCTTGGGCGCATCCGGGATGTGCTCGTAGTAAGCGGACATGATGTGCGCGGGGATGTAAACCAGGCCGGTCTTCGGGTTATACGACATCGGGTGCCAGTCGTGAGCGCCCCAGAATGCCGGGGTCACCAGGTTGCGCTTGCCGTTCTTCCAGTAAGCGGCGTTTTCCTCGTCGACTATGGGCCGGCCGGTCTTCATGTCCATGCCCTTGGTCCAGTTCTGCGGGACGATGCCCTTGGCCGAGAGCAGCTCGCCGGTGGCGCGGTCGATGACGTAGAAGAAGCCGTTTTTCGGCGCCTGCATCAGCACCTTGCGCTGCTTACCCTTGATCTCCAGTTCGGCGAGGATCATGTGCTGGGTGGCAGTGAAGTCCCAGGCATCGCCCGGCGTGGTCTGGTAGTGCCAGACGTATTCACCGGTGTCGGCGTTGACTGCGACGATGGACGAAAGGAACAGGTTGTCGCCCTTGGCCTGGCTGCGCCATTTCGGGTCCCACAGCGAACCGTTGCCGACACCGATGTAGAGCAGGTTCAGCTCCGGGTCGAAGGCAAAAGAGTCCCAGGCGGTGCCGCCACCGCCCTGCTCAACGAAGGCGTCGCCGTACCAGGTCTTGGCGGCGATTTCCATGCCCTTGCCTTCTGGCGGCAGCTTGGGGTCGCCGGGTACGGTGAAGAAGCGCCAGGCCTGTTTGCCGCTCTCAGCGTCGTAGGCGGTGACGTAGCCACGCACGCCGAACTCGGCGCCGCCGTTGCCGATAATCACCTTGCCGTTTACCACGCGCGGTGCGCCGGTGATGGTGTAGCTGCGCTTGTGGTCGTTGCGCGTATCGACCGACCAGACCTTCTTGCCGGTTTTGGCGTCGATGGCTTCCAGGCGGCCGTCAAGCACGCCGACGTAGACCTTGCCGTTCCACACCGCGACGCCGCGGTTGACCGCGTCACAGCAGGCCTCGCCGGCCCGCGAGCGGTCCGACTGCGGGTCGTACTTCCAGATCTGTTTGCCATTGCGTGCATCCAGCGCATAGACCACCGAAAACGGCCCGGTGGTGTACATCACGCCGTCGACAACGATGGGCGTGGCCTCCACGCCGCGGTCGAGGTCGAGCTTGTAGCTCCAGGCCAGGCCCAACTGGCCGACGTTGCCGTCGTTGATCTTTTCCAACGGGCTGTAGCGTTGTTCGTCGTAAGTGCGCCCGTGGCTCATCCAGTTACCCGGTTCGTCGTCGGCAGCGATGATGCGCTTGCCATCGACATTGGCGGGCACGTCGGCAGCCCAGGCAGGGGTTACCAACACACCGAGCAACAGGGCGGTCAAAAGGGGTTTCAGCGGCACGCCTGCGGGGGTGAGCCGAGAGGCGACGTGCGAAGTCAGGCCAATCTGTGTCATGGGGGTCTCCCGATTCTTATTAGGTACCGGCGTCAGCGCGCTCCGGTATCAGGGATAGAGCAACCGCCATGCCAGCGCCTCAAAATCGGCCAGACACCAGCATTCATGGGGCCTGTATAGTTTTATTGGGGGGCAAATGGAGCACCTGTGCCTGCGACAGGTGTCGCACCAGGCGCGGCAGGTGTCGCGCGCATGAAGCAGGCAGGAGGGAATAACACGTTCAATAATGTGGCCGGTCAGGACCGTATCCGGGCATCGTCATGACAGTGCTCGAAGGCAGTGCTAACGACATCAGCCAGCGTCTGCAAAATCGCGAAATCGACGTGGCCTTGCTTGAAACCCGCCGCGTCAAAACCACCTGGGACTCAGTACTGTTTGGCACCGATGCAATGGTGCCGTGCATGAACGGACAGCATCCGCTGGTCGGCCAACCCTTGCTCGAAGCGCACCAGTTACGGGACGAGGACATGCTGTTGTTTGATAAGACCTTTCTGCAACGTCATCTGCTCGATGCGTACTGTGGCGCCGATGGCGTGAAAGCTGACGCGTCAATGGATACTTGCCTTCGGCGAATCAGCGGTTTATCGAGTGCGCCCCGCAATTGAAGTTCGGTTCAGATGGAATTCGCCCTTTTCGACTGTCAGCTTCGGGTCGAATAGCGACCACAACGCACCGTGACTGTTCCACCCTTGTCCTCCCTCAACCTGGAGGACAAGCCATGAACGTTATTGCTAAATGCAAACATCAGCCTTGGAACAAGGGAAAGCTCGTCGGGCAAAAGGCGCCGCTCCGAGTCAGAGATATCTGGGCCATCCGCGTAAGACTTCAGCTTGCTGAGAAGACACGGGATCTGGCGCTCTTCAACTTGGCTATCGACAGCAAACTGCGTGCCTGTGACTTAACCAAACTGCGAGTCCGAGACATAGCCCATGGGGAACATGTGTCGTCACGGGCCATCGTGATGCAGCAGAAAACCCACCACCCAGTGCAATTTGAAATCACTGAGCAAACCCGAACGGTTCTGGAGGCTTGGATGCATCAAGCTCACCTGCACAGCGAGGATTTCTTGTTCCCGAGCCGTTTGCACGACTCAGACCATCTCTCCACCAGACAGTACGCTCGAATAGTCAAAGCGTGGGTGACCGCCATTGGCCTTGACCCAACCATGTACGGCACTCACACGCTACGGCGAACCAAGGCATCGTTGATTTATCGCAGGACAAAGAATCTGAGAGCAGTTCAACTCTTGCTGGGACATACGAAGCTTGAAAGCACCGTCAGGTACTTGGGCATCGAGGTCGATGATGCCCTGGAAATGGCAGAGCAGACGGAAGTCTGACTATCCACTGCGACGGTCCACGACAGACCGTCGCTATCCGACCCTAAGCAGCCTCTGACCATCGGCTGCTATCGGTCGATTAAAAGTCATTGGCTAATCGGTTCCGCTTTGTACATCACCGCAAACCCGTAGCCGTTGGCAAAACACACTCTTTAGCGCGAAGCGGTGATCCCTTTGTTCATCCGTGATTTAACGGTATGTTGAAGTCCTCAACTCAAGGACGACCCATGGCCATCCACGCACCCACCCCCACGCAAAAACACTTGGCAGTGTTAATCGACGCCGACAATGCTCCCGCAGCAATTGTCGAAGGTTTATTCGAAGAAATCGCCAAGTACGGCGTCGCCAACGTCAAGCGGATCTATGGCGACTGGACTGGCCCTCAGTTGGGTGGATGGAAAAAGGTGCTACTCGACCATTCGATTCAGCCTATCCAACAGTTCGCGTACACCAAAGGTAAGAACGCAACAGACAGTGCCTTGATCATCGACGCAATGGACTTGCTGTACACCCGACGCTTCGACGGTTTCTGCCTGGTTTCGAGCGACAGTGACTTCACCCGCCTCGCTTCGCGGTTACGAGAAGAAGGTTTGACGGTCTACGGGTTTGGTGAAGAAAAAACCCCGAGACCGTTCGTGTCGGCCTGTGACAAGTTCATCTATACCGAATTGCTGCGCGGTGAAGTGCTTGTTGCTGCAAGCAATGGACATGGTCGACCCGAACCTGAGCCACCTGCTGAAATCGAGGCCGTCAAAGTCGCCAGTACGCCCGAAGTAAAAAAGCTACCCAAGGCACCAGTAAGTTTCATCGCAAAGATCTTGGATGACATTGCCGATGAGGACGGCTGGGCTCACTTGGGTGCGCTGGGCACCAATATCAGCAAATTGAGACCTGAGTTCGACCCTCGCACCCATGGTTATAAAAAGCTCAGTGAGTTGATCAAGGGGTATCCGGATACGTTTGAACTGCAAACTAGAGGAACGTCGGGAGTGGGTGGTTCAATACTCTATGCCCGGCACCGGCAGCCGAGCTCGTAGCCCCCGTCACCAACGACCGCTCTTGGCCGTAGTGAGCCATTCGCCTCCAGGTCAAGATCAACCCCGTGAAAGCAACTTCAGGCCATCTGGACGCAACTCGCCCTTTGGCGAGACGTGCCGGTACAACGTCTGTCGAGTGACGCCGAGTTCCCCACACAGACCGCCAACCACGGTTTTCGGGGTTCGGGGAGCAACGGAACAGAAAGTGTACTTAAGCCCAGTGCCTGCCTGCAGGCCCGCGTTTTGTCTGGGAAGTTCGATAAAACCACCGTTTTATGAAACCGTTACGGCGAGTACCAAGGAAGCCAATAACACCCCGAAAAGTGGTGCGATAAACTCGTTTTGCTAATCAAAGTTCGCTAATCAACAACCTCTGATGGGAAAAGCGAACTCTAATTCGTGCTTACGTTGGTTTTCGGTTCCATTGCGCCCCAAACCCCAAAATCAGGCGCTGCGGTTTACCAGCTTAAGAGGTGCGGCACTGCGCTGTTGAGCCAGGTATCGAGTGCAACAAACCCGTAGAAATGAGGAGAAGTTCACCACCTCATCGCGAGCTTTGGTGATCTCCTCATAGAGATTGGTGATCAACTGGTTGGTGGTCAGGCTCTCCCCAGCGGCCATCTCTGTGAGGATGTCCCAAAACTGGTTTTCCAGTCGCAGAGTCGTGATCACGCCGTGTATACGCAACGAGCGTGACCGAGATTCGTACAGTATTGGATCGGCTTTGATATACAGCTCGCACATTTTGAGGCCCTACCCGGTAAAAGCTGGATTATTTCCCTCTTCAGGCAACGAGAGGTAATAGGCCAATACTACACTTGGCGTACCAGTCAGGGTTGCACCGTTGCCTCTGCCCAACAGACTCATTTCGAAATCCAGGCAATGACCGCTGCCAGGTCTTCCGGGCTGCAGTCCATGCACAGCCCCCTAGGCGGCATGACGTTTAGCCCCTCGGTGACGTTCTTGAGCAGTACGTCCGGGCCCTTGTCCAGGCGAGGTTTCCAGGCGGCTTGATCACCCTTTTTGGGCGCAATAGGCAATTGTCCGTTGTGACACATGGCACATGACCGATTGAAGACTACCTCCGGCTCTTGAGCCGCATGGGCACTCGATATCACGAGTAAAAAGGCAGCTGCCAGAATCTTTTTCATCGTTGATCTCATCAATTGTTTTTATTTTCTAAACACCCTCTCGGACCATCACTACCCATTCGTAATCATGAGTGCGCAGGGTAGTCACGAGCCCGCAGAGGCATACTTGTCGACGGTCTAAAAGCCGTTTTTCCATTCGCGCAACGATTGCAAACAGGCGGCTGGCGTTGTAATGCTCGCCGGCGCATGGTTTTGCGATGCCGCCTGAACTGCGGGGACAGACGTTCGTAGAAACGGATTGGTGGCCTTTTCCAGGCCAATCGTCGAGGGCAGGGTGCATGCCCCCCGAGCCAGTGTTGACTCCACCTCCAGCAAGCGATCGGCTATCTGCTTGTTGTCGGGTTCTACAGCCTGAGCGAAGTGCAGGTTCCCCAAGGTATATTCATGCGCGCAATAGACGCGCGTGGCGTCGGGCAATGCCGCCAGACGCTCCAGGGAGTCGAGCATCTGCCCGGCGGTGCCCTCGAACAGTCGACCGCATCCTGCAGCGAATAGTGTGTCGCCACTGAAGAGGATTTGGTCACCCGGCAGGTAAAAGGCGACATGATCCAAGGTGTGTCCTGGTACGGCAATGACCTGCACAGTACGTCCGAGCACCTTGATCTCATCACTGTCGCCCACGACCAGGTCCAGACCTGGAATCGACGCCTGTGCCGGCCCTATCACTCTGACGTTGTACTGTTGCTTGAGCTCATCAATACCGCCGACATGGTCATGATGATGATGGGTGATTAACACGTCGCTAAGCGTCCACTGCGGATGCTCGTTCAACCAGTCGATGACAGGTTGAGCATCCCCAGGATCAACGGCTGCGCAGTGGTTCTCATCCGGATTGAGCAGCAGCCAAATGTAATTGTCGGTGAAAGCCCTCAACTCGAGGACTTCCATGCCGCCTGTTTTTTGCGCCGTCATGCTGCCTTGGCCTTGAGAGCTTCGGCAATATAGTCGGCTTGGCGAATGGCCAGGCTCACGATTGTCAGCGTCGGGTTCTCCGCGCCACTGGTAGTGAACTGGCTCCCGTCTGAGATGAACAGGTTTGGCACCTCGTGGCACTGTCCGTGTTTATTGCAGACACCATCCGCCTCTTTGAGACTCATGCGACACGTGCCCATGTTATGGGTGGAAGGGTAAGGCGGAACCCGGTGTGTCTTGAGCGCGCCAACTGCTTCGTACACCGCGCTGCCTTGTTTGAAGGCGTGTTCACGCATGGCAATGTCATTGGGATGGTCATCGTAGTGAACGTTGGCCACTGGTATCCCGAAACGATCCTTGGTGTTATCGCTCAATGTGATGCGATTGCTCTCACGAGGCATGTCTTCGCCCACCAGCCACATGCCGGCAAGGTGAGTGTAATTGTCCATGACTCGGGCGAAATCCTTGCCCCAGGCACCAGGCTTGAAAAATGCCGCCATGAAAGATGGCCCAAGAGAGATGGTTTCCATTTCGTAGCCGCCGACAAAGCCGCGGTCAGGATTGAAATGCACCTCGTCACTGATCAGGCCCGCCATGATCGTGCCTCGGTAGAAGTGCACAGGATCGCTGAATTCGGCGAAAACAGAGCCGGTGGTGTGCCGCATGTAATGTTTGCCGACCATGCCTGATCCGTTGGCCAGTCCGTGCGGAAACAATGTGCTGGAGGAGTTCAAGAGCAATCTGGGCGTTTCGATTGCGTTGCCCGCTATCGCGATGATGCGGCCTTTCTGCCGGTGCAGTTGACCCTTTGCATCGGCGTACACAACGGCGCTGGCACGTCCCTTTGCATCATGTTCGATACGAACCGCATGGGCTTGCGTTCGCAGTTCAAGCTTACCAGTCGCTTCGGCGGCGGGAATCTCGGTGTAGAGCGTTGACCATTTCGCCCCCATTTTGCAGCCCTGAAAGCAGAACCCGAGCTGCATGCATTGCGCGCGCCCTGCACGGGCGCGGCTGTTGATGGCCATGCGTCCAGTCGAGCAATGTTTATAACCGAGCTTCATTGCACCGTTGTACATCACTTGGAAGTTATTGTTGCCGGGCAATCCAGGAATGTCATTGGTGCGGGTGACGCCCATCTTGTCCTCAGCACGTGCGTAATAGGGCTCCAGCTCAGCTAAGGTCAGTGGCCAATCCAGCAGGTTGGCGCCTTTTACTTCGCCGTAAGTCTCTCGTGCCCTAAATTCGTGCTCTTGTAAGCGGATGCTGGCTCCGGCCCAGTGAGTAGTGGTGCCACCCACCGTCTTGCAGATCCACGCGGGTAGATTGGGAAAGTCCTTGGCAATCTGCCAAGAGCCCGACGTGGTGCGGGTATCGCCCCAGGACAACTGTTGAAACGAAGGCCATTCATCATTGATGAAGGTCGCCGAGGATTGACGCTCACCCGCTTCGAGAAGAACGACCGGTACGCCCTTTTGGCACAACTCGTTAGCGAGGGTCCCGCCACCCGCACCGGAACCTATGATTACTACCACCGAATCGTCGTCAAAACTGTAGGTTGTCATGCTCGTTACTCCTCAAGAAAAAGCGCTGGGACTGGCTTCTGCTGGAGCGGCAGGCAGCCACTTCAGATCATTGAAGCCACGCATCAGATATCCGCCTTTAGGAAAGGAGGCGCCTTCGTAACCGAAATGGTGGTAAGCCAGCTCGTTGCTGTATAGCGAATTGACCGAGGTGCTTCTGATCAAAACGAAAAAGTCGGAATGTTGAATGTCTTCAAGCAGGGCGACTTGTCTGTTTTCATCGATACTTGACCAATGACCACCCGCCAGTCGATCCAGGTCGGACAGACCTTTATCAAGCAGGGGGAGCACGGAGGGATCGGTGGATGCTCGCTCGTCGAGCGCCTTTACGGCAAAGGCGTAGACAGCATCTTCCATACGGTCATGGGGGTAGATACGGCGGATCACCAGCAGTACCTTCGCCGCAACATCGCTGCTCAGGGTATTCATCTCCATGGCCCATGAGCGGCTGGGAGCCAGCAGGGCGATGGGGCCGGAGCCGAATATAAGCGTGCCCAACAACAACCCACCGCTTCCTTGCAGAAAACGGCGACGATTGATCTGTACGTCTTGCATGAAATGTCTCCTTTTTATTTTTATAAGGAGTGACGGCGTCACGGTCGAATCATGGAGTGAGGTCTAACGGGAGAGGTAGGAACGTGTTACTACATAAGACCAATCCAATCGGGCGTTTGCTTTCAGAAATGATTCGCATTAAAAAATAAAACCATCTTGAGGGTTCTGAGCTGGCAGGTGCCCAGGCCATCGATTTCGGTGCTCGCACTTCTTTATTGGTAGTGACCACCCCGTTGCAATACTTCGATTTTGTAACCATCGGGATCCTGAATAAAAAAGAATCGTGCGAGCAGAACGCCGTCTCTTTTAAATTCCTTGATAGGGGCCGGTGACAAATTCAGATCCAGCAGCCGATTGAATTGCTGGTCCAGATCCTCGACGACAAAGGCGGCATGACCGTAGCCGCTGCCATGGGTGTATTCGCTTTGTCCCTTGTTCCAGGTCAGTTCGATTTCTGCGCCGCTCTCGACATCTCGCAGGTAGACCAGGGAAAAATCGTCGAACTCCAGGCGATGAGTTTCTTTGAGCCCAAACACTTCCTGATAGAACTTCATGGATTGGTCGAGGTTGCCCACGCGAATCATGGTGTGAATAAATTTTGCCATTCCATCTACCTGCATTTTTTCGTGATTCTTGGATTTTGTGTCAAGCACATTTGACTTCATGATGAGGCGAACATGGCTCGGGTGGGTAATAGAGGGTTACTACGTTTTTACAGGGGTACGGAATTCTGCGCCCATTGAAAATGATCACGAGTGGAGCTGGGAAATACGGCTGATGTAAGATTGGACATAGGCGTCGAGCTCGCCTATGGAGGCTCGCTCAAGCGCTTGCTGATGCAACCTTGAGGTGACGCTCAGCGCCTCCAGATTCGACTGTTCGTGGCCGGCCAGGCCCTTGAAGTATTCGGCGTGCTGTTTGCTCTGAAGCAGGCCGAACCGCGCCAGGCTCAATTTACGTTTTCGCAGCGCTTCCAGCACCTGTGCCGAAGGTGTCAGGGTGCAGTTTTCAACCTTGTCTCTTTGTGATTTTACGGCCTCGGTATGGAGGTCGACAGCCTGGCTTCGATCCAGCAATGCGGCGAGAGGCTGAATGCTCTCGAACAAATCGAAAGCCCAGGTTTTCAATTCGATGTTCTGTCCTTCCCTCAGCAGTTGCAGCCCGGGTCGACGACCTTCTTTGGCGACCTTGAGGAAATTTTGATCGGCATGCAGTTGCTCATCACTGCCCAGGCGCGGGCTGTCCTGCAGCGCGCAAAACAACAGAAACGCATCGAGAAAGCGCATTTGGACAAGATCTATTCCCGCTGGCATAAATGGATTGATATCCAGGCAGCGCACTTCCACGTATTGAATGCCCCGTGACAACAACGCCTGAAGCGGTCTTTCGCCGATATCTGTCACACGTTTGGGGCGAATACTGGCGTAGAACTCGTTTTCAATTTGCAGTGTGTGAGTGCTCAGCTGCACCCGTTCGCCCGCTTGGTGAGTCCCCATTTCCTCATAGCCTGGATGGGGAGTGGAGACCGCGCGGCGTAACATTTCTATGTAATTGCCAAGGGTGTCATAACTCGGATTGAGGTCGGATTGGGCTCGGCTTTGATAACCCAGATCGCTCATGCGCAAGCTGGTGGCAAAGGGCAGGTAGAGGGTGTGCTCATCAAAATGTTCGAGTGCGTGCGCGCTTCCCTTGAGAAAGCTGGACTCCACCGCTGGGGAGGCGCCGAACAGATACATCAGCAACCAGCTGTAGCGTTTGAAATTACGAATCAGGGCCATATAGCAAGCTGACTGATAATCCTGCAGGTCCTGTGTATCACCTTCCTCCCGTTGCAGAAGCGCGAAGAGCGCTTCGGGCATCGAGAAGTTGTAATGAATGCCGGCAATGCAGTGCATTTTTTTGCCATAGCGTAAGGCCAATCCTTTGCGGTAAAGATATTTCAACTGCCCTGTATGTGACGTGCCGTAATAGGCGATCGGTATATTTTCTTCTTCCGGGAGGGGGCATGGCATGGATAGGCTCCATAAATATTCCCCTTCAAGCTTGCTGCATGCGAATCGGTGGATTTGCTCCAGGCAGGTCAAGGATTCCACTACCCCCGGCATGGCTGGAGTGATGAATTCCAGCAAGGATTCGGAGTAGTCGGTGGTTATCTGCGGATGGGTAAGTGCCGAACCCAGTGCGGCAGGGTGCGGTGTCAATGCAAGGAGTCCCTCGCAATTCACGCGCAAACATTCGCGCTCAATCCCTCTCAGGCATTGACTCAACAGGTCGCAATGGGCCGGTTGCGCCAGCAGCCTTTGTCGACGAAACAGAAGATCACTCAAGGGTCATTCCTGCGCGCACAGTTGGGTTGATGAGACCGGTTGCTCTGCTGTTCCGGTCTTTTTTCGGGTCACTCGATCCACCAGATACACCAGACTGTGGTAATCGATCCCGCCATGCTGGCTCAGGCCGATTTCACAGGTGCGGCTGGTGGAAATCCCTTCGCTGCAATACTGCACGGCGTCTTTCAACGTGCGCAGCGAATGTGCGTTCAGCTCGGGTGTGGTGAAGCCCTTGTCGCCGGCAAACCCGCAGCAGTGAATGCCTTCGGGGATGACCACGTTGTTGCTGCATTTGCGCGCCAGATCGATCAGCGCCTGGCTTTCGCCAAGGTGCTGGGTGCTGCAGGTGACATGCACCGCGATGGGCGCTTCCTGCGGCGTGAACTGCAGTCGATCCATCAAGTGCGTACGAATGAAGCGCACCGGGTCGTACAGGTCCAGGCGTACATCGCCCAGGTCCTGGGTCAGGCGCAAGGTGCAGGGGCTGGTGTCGCAGTAGATGGGGTCGAGTCCGCCACGGCTGGCGTGGAGCAGGGCGCCGATCAGTTCCTGGCGTTTGTGTTCGGCCTGTTCGGCATAACCCTTGGAGGCGAACGGCTGGCCGCAGCAGAGGTTGTCCAGGTTGTCCGGGAAGACCACTTGATAACCGGCTTTTTCCAGCAGGCCGCGGGTCTTGTCGTACAGCGATATTTGTTCCTTGTCGCCCGCGGCCGGCCCCATCGCGCGTGAGACGCACGCGGCCAGGTACACCACGCGCGGGCGTTCGTCGTTCACCGAGGGGCTGAAGCGAATGGCTTTTTCCGGTTGCGGCATGGCGTTGGTCCACTGCGGGACCTGACCTTTGGACAGCTTCGTCAGCGTCGCCGAGAGTTTTGCCAGGCGTGGCGCGCCCAGCAACATCCGTGCGCCATTGGCCACATGCAGGGTAAAACGCGCCCCTTGCAGCGCCGTGGCGAAATTGCCTTCAAGCCAGTTGGCGGTTTTCGCATGCGTTGCCTTGCGGCTGCGCAGTTTTTTCACCAGATCGCCAGTGTTGATGCCGACCGGGCAACGTTGCGCGCAAAGGCCGGTGGCGGCGCAGGTGTCGATGCCCTGGTATTCATAGGCGGCTTCGAGTTCGGTGGTGTCGATGCCGGCGCGTTTTCTCGCCTGAATGTCGCGCCAGATCACGATGCGTTGGCGTGGACTCAGGGTCAGGCCTTTCGACGGGCAGACCGGCTCGCAGAAGCCGCATTCGATGCACTTGTCCACAATCTCGTCGGCGGCCGGCAAGGGCTTGAGGTGCTTGAGGTGGATCTGTGGATCTTCGCTGAGCACCACGTCGGGGTTGAGGATGCCGTTGGGATCGAGCAGCCGCTTGAGTTGCCACATCAACTGGTAGGCATCGCTGCCCCATTCCAGTTCGACGAAGGGTGCCATATTGCGCCCGGTGCCATGCTCGGCCTTGAGCGAACCGCCGAACTCGACCGCCACCAGTTGCGCCACGTCGTCCATGAACGCCTGGTAGCGGGCGACTTCTTCCGGGTTGTTGAAGCCTTGGGTGAAGACGAAGTGCAGATTGCCTTCCAGTGCATGTCCGAAAAGGATCGCTTCGTCGTAGTGATGTTTGTCGAACAACTCGATCAGCCGGTTCACGCCGATGGCCAGTTGTTCCACCGGGAAGGTCACGTCTTCGATGATGACCGTGGTCCCGGTTTTACGCACCGCGCCGACAGCGGGGAAGGTGTCCTTGCGGATCGCCCAGAGTCGGGCGTTTTCCAGCGGGTTTTCGGTGAAATCGACTTGTTTCTCTACCGGGAACGAGGACAGTGACCCCATGATCCGCGCCAGTTGTTCCTGCAACAACGAGGAGGACGCCGCGCGGGATTCGATCAGCAGGGCGCAGGCATTGTTCGACAGCTGTTGTACGAAAACGGGCATGCCGGGCTTGTCCTGTACCGAGCGCAGGCTGCGCCGGTCCAGCAACTCTACCGCTGACACCGGTTGGCTTTTCAGCACGGTGACGGCGTTGCAGCAGGTTTCCACATCCGCGAAGACGATCAGCGCCGAGGCCTTGTTCGGGTGATCGATCACCGTGTCGTAGGTCACTGAACTTATGAAGCCGAGAGTGCCCTCTGAACCTACGAGCAGATGACTGAGAATGTCCACTGGATCATCGAAGTCCACCAGGGCGTTGAGTGACAGGCCGGTGGTGTTTTTCAGACGGTACTTGTGACGAATTTTCGCGGCCAAGGCTGAGTTGTTACGCGTCTGTTGCCCAAGAAGAGCCAGGCGCTCCAGCAGTTCGCGATGGCTCTCATGAAATGCAGTACGACTCAGTGCATTTTCTGTGTCTACAAGCGTCCCGTCAGCCAGAACAAATCGAATTCCAGCAAGTGTGTTGTAAGTATTCTGAGCGGTGCCACAACACATGCCGCTGGAGTTGTTGGCGACAATGCCGCCGATCTTGCACGCATTGATAGACGCAGGGTCCGGGCCGATCTTGCGCCCAAATGGTGCCAGCCAGGCGTTGGCTTGTGCGCCGATTACCCCCGATTGCAGGCGGATTTGCGTGCCTTGGCCACGGATCTCGCGCCCGTTCCAGTTATCCCCAAGCACTATAAGCACTGAATCGCTGATGGCCTGACCGGACAAGCTGGTGCCAGCAGCCCTGAATGTCACAGCAACACCGTCAGCTTCAGCCAATTTCAGGAGCTGAATGACTTCATCTTCGGACTCTACTCGAATTACCAGTTTTGGGATGAGTCGGTAGAAGCTGGCATCCGTGCCGAAAGCCAGGATGGACAGCTCGTCATCGAATCGCCGCGCACGCGGAATTATTGTATTTACAGCTTCACGAAATCTGACAGGCAGGCTCACAGATCCTCCGGCGAAGTGGGGCAGGGCAATGACTCATCTCAATGGAAACAAGTCCATTGGTCAGCAGGCCTGCATTTTTGTGATTGTTGTATCGATCTTCGCTCGTTTTGCTTGGAACACCGGGCGTTTGGCGGCTCAGGTGTAAACACGGCAATTAGCCGGTTCCAGAGAGATTGAAGGGCGATTGCAGGTAGGGTGATGATCCATGTTCCAGATCATGGCGGTATCGCGCAGCGGGAGGGTAATAGCCTGGTACTACTACGCGTTGCGCGTTCCCGAAGTTCCAAGCCTGTCGTGGAGATTGCATGACGGATGGTGTGATTCTCGATACCTATGACTCGGTTACTCGGCCAACCCCAACGCCATTTTTCGACCAAAGCGTACATGGCTCGAATCATTGCGATATTCATGGTGGCTATTCCACTGTCTAATTTCATCGGCTCGCCTTTGTCGGCACTGCTGTTGAACATGGACGGTGTGGCAAACTTTTCCGGTTGGCAGTGGCTGCTGATGCTTGAAGCAATCCCGGCGATCATTTTGGGATTGCTGGCTTTGAAGGTGTTGCCTAATCGGCCGAGCGAAGCCAAATGGCTGACTTAACAGGAGCAGGATTGACTGAGCGGACAGTTGACCAATGATCGGGCGGGACGCGAAAGCACTACGCAGAAACACCCTCACAGCGTGAGCGGCATGCTCAAGGCCGTGTTCACCAATAAGTACATTTGGGTACTGTCGGGCTAAGAGCAGAACAGCACCCTTTGAATCGCCCCAGATTTCGTAGACACCTCCAAGCCTCAACGGAGGCCTGCTAAGACACTACGGAACAGTCCGCTTTTGGCCGTTTTTTGCCGGTCAAGGCCACCCAGCGTGCTGGTCAAATCCGATGCAAACGACTGGTCAAGTCGAATGCAAATGGGTGGTCAAGTCCATGCAATTAAGCAAGCCAATGGCCCATCCGGCGCTGGCGAGTTCCAGGCGCTGATTCTCTGTGTCTTGAAGGGCGGTTGATACGCGTCCGTATGCAAAAGTGACCATTTGCTATTTTCTCCTGTAGGAATACGGTGTCGAAAATGGGACGGCCTGTCAGAAAGCCAAGGCTGTTTTCCTGACAGGGAAGCAAGGAAATTTTGGGGATGCCAGAAAACAGTCGTATTCTGGCGTTCGTGAGGACGAGCATTCTAATAATGTTGTCGAATTTTTCGGAGCAGGGACGTGCTAAAACGAGTATCAAAAATTCAGAATGTAGGTCGCTTTCGCAACTGCACTCCCGGTCGAATAGAGTTTAATAAAATTGCAATAATTTTTGGTCTGAATACTTACGGTAAATCTACTTTAAGCGATATATTTTCTAGTTTGAAAGCTAGGCGCTCAGAATCAATAAAGAAACGGTTGTCGATTCCTTTGGATCAGGCTGATCAAGAGGTTGCGCTTAGCTTTCAAGAAGAGGGGCAGAAAGAGGTTACCGTTTTATACAAAAATGGTAACTGGCAAACTGAGCTTCCGGCGTCTTTAAGGATGCATGTCTTTGATGACGGCTTCTATCATCAAAATTTGTTTGCGGCAAGGGAGTTTACACGTCAGACCAAGGAGCAATTCAGTTCCTTTGTTCTCGGTGCAGAGGGCGTTGAGAAAGCGCACCTGATAGCTGAAAAAAATAAAGCAAAAGCTGAAGCGCTTAGAACTAGAAATAAACTAGGAAAAGATGCTTTTGGTGATGTTTCGGATGTTTCGAAGTTTATTGCTCTAGAGGTTGATGACGATAAAGAGCAACTCGAGAGTAGCAGAGATCAACTGCGGGACGAGTGGTCTGCTATATCAAGACAAAAGAAACAGATGGAGCAGATTCTCGGTAGGGAAATGTTAAAGCCGCTGCGTTATGATAATACGTTGGTTGCTAGTTTTGATGCGCTGAATAGTGCGCTTGTTAAAACTCATGAGGGAATTCATGAGGAGGCAAAAAAAGCTGTATCTAATCACATCGAAAAATGCTTCAAAGAGGAGCGAGGGGCAGAGGCTTGGATAAGGGAGGGCTTAGGTCGGGCGAAAGGTAATGATTGTTTGTTCTGTGGGCAGGCGTTCGGTAGTTCTGCTAATGATTTAATGGATTTTTATAGGCTTAGTTTTGATGCTGGGTTCAAGCAACACCAAGAGTCTGTCTCGCGCGCACTTGATAGTAGTGGCGAAAAAATTGCAAGGTTTGAGCTTTCTGGTGTAAGGCTGCTACTTGAGCAAAATGCCAAAGTGATACTGTTGTATCCGGAGTTGGCTGAGCAGCCATTATTTCAACAGTATTCAAAAACGGTTGCTCAAGAGGAAGAAGCTTTAAGTGCTATAGTAGAGCGCTGGGTGGAAGATTATGCAGAAACTTTTTCAGTGGTTAGTAGGCTTGTTGAGCAAAAGAAGGCCGCTCCTCAGTTAGCGTTTGAAATGGTTGATTTTGGTGCGTGGAAAGAGATTCTTGAATCTTTAGACTCGGCTGTTGAAAAATACAATTCATCAGTGAGGCTGGTTCATGAGATTGTTCGCCAGTTTAAAGAGGGCTTAAGTCATGAGTTGTTGTCGGAGAAGCTGGCGAAGCTAAAAGCGTCAGGTGATGACATTAACTTGAAAATAAAAAGATTGGAAAGGGTAGTGCAATGTGAAGAGTGGTTGCTGCTTGATAAGCAGAATAATGATTTGGCAGATGAAATCCCTAAACTCCTTGAGCAACTAAGGAAAGAACAAAGCGAATTTATTGATTCTTTCTTTGATCGGGTAAATAGATGCTTTGTTGATTTTGGTAGTAAAGACTTTAAGTTGGTGAAAGGTATAGATGATAGGGGTAATACACCTATCTATTTTCTCAAGGTTTTGTTTAAAGATAATGTGATTGCTGAGTCTAACATTGATCGAGTTTTTAGTGAGTCAGATCGTAGGGCTCTCGCACTTTCGGTTTTTTGGGCTTCTTTAATCGGTCAAACAGAAGCTGAGCTCGCTGGGTCTATCGTAGTGTTCGATGACCCTGTTACCTCATTTGACTCCAATAGAGTAGGGGCGGTTCATCGTGGGATTATTAACTTGGCGGCAGAGGTTCGGCAGGTCATCATTTTGAGCCACTATGAGCAGGGGGTGGCGGACTTATTAGTTAAGCACAAGAAAAATAAGCCGCTCAGTTTTTGTATGATTGATAATGTTGGGAGTGTGTCGTCTATATGTATGGGGGATATGGATGATTTTATTAAAAGTGATCATCAGAAGAAGCGTGACGAGATTTTCGGATTCATTGAGGCAGTTACACCAGGATGTGCTTCAGGAGATCTGAGGGTGTTCTTGGAGTATGAAATCGATCACCGGTTTGCTAAACAGATGGCGCAATACAAACTTGGTGCGCTGGCGCTGGGGGAGCGCATCGACGGTTTGTTTGACAATGGATGTATTTCATCTGGTGTGAAGGAAGAGCTTCATGCTTGGCGAGAAGATTTAAACCCAGCTCATCACCTTTGGACCGGAAATAATATTGAAGACCAAAGAGAGACAGCGGGTCGATTTATGACTTTTGTCTATCATGGGCTAAAAGGTCTTTAATGCACTAGCATAAATTGAGAGTGCTTAGCACAGTGAGCTGGTGTAAATGTGAGAATTGTCATGGAGCCGAGCGCAATTTTGCGCTCGCTCTCGGTCGCGTATGTGCGTTAATTTTTAATACGGATGTGAGATTGCTATCGATGACGCCATTCTCTGAGTTGCCAGTGATTCTGTAGACTGACAGTTATGCATCGGTAGGTGCTTCACGGTAGGTTGCTGACCACCCATAGCTGCGAGTGGTAAAAGTTAAATCGGCTAATTGATCCTTCCATAATAGTAAGCGATCGATACTCCAAGTCGCTGCTCGAAATAGGGGTCCGATTATGTGGGTGATGCACTTATCGCGACATTAATTTTTATCATCACTTGCTCAGCAATCTCCGAGTCGCACAATCCTCTTGCATCAATGGTTACACTTCCTGGGAAATGTTTTTGGATTAACTGGGAATGATCGTGATAGGTGACGAAAAGTACGTCGCTTCCACTTATCCTTTTCTTCAGATTTGGGAGGTAATCAGGTGCCGCATCTGTTCCCATGATCATGACTCGAGGTGAGATTGTCGGAACGAGTAGCCCTCGATCCAAAACAGTCACAGAACGATTAGTACTTTTGATGGCATTGTTCCAGCACTTGTTAATTAGTGTGATGATAAGTCCAGTCTGATTTGTATCGAATAGAATGTCTAAATATCTAGGGTGCCACGCAACATGCCCAATCGACTCAGGCGTCAGTTCTTCTGAGGAAAAGCAAGCGTGAACAAGGTCCCCAGCTACTTTGGCAAGCTTGTCGTCGATGTAGAACGACCGAGCGACCAGATCTCTATAGTGATAGTCATCAATCGTATCGGAGATTTGCAGTATTCCCTTAACATCCAAATTTCCTGCGCCCTGGCTTGGTCGGATTTGGAACTGTACGGCTATAAAAGATCTTCGAAGCATCTGTAACTGTGCTGCGGAAAGCTCACGAAGCGTAAGGATCATGAACCGTCGACTGCTGCCTGTGACGTCGCCGCGGCCTATTGCTGCTGCCAAGCGTCCATAGTATTGGGTCTTCTCATTTTCCACATCGTCCATACAGCCTGATAGTAGCGCACTGTAATCATCCGCAGTAAGATGCTCTGTTACCTCAGGGCAGACGTTCCCATTGAAAACGCTTTTGATGAACTCCTCAAATCGCGCTTGAGTGCGCCGTTCCATCTGTTTGGCCACCTCTTCACTCAATAGCTGAATTCCTTCAAATCCTGCCGTGAGTAAGCCTCCGCCAGGCAACAACCCAATACCTGCTTTTGTCGCAATGGCTATTAGCTTGGACAATGGGTGCTCTTGATCATCGGCCATATGAATCATCTACCTCCCTAGGTTGTGGTGCGATGATCATCTAAATAGTCACGAATTTCTATCTGCTTTGACAATATTAATGCCGCCATTATTCCTGGCGTAATTCAGTAACCGACATGAGTAGTAGTGTCGCAACGGCTGGATGTACGTAAGTATTTTGGCCCATAGCGAAAGGCGAACCATATCGCCTCGTAGATAGGTGTGCGCCTTCAGTGTGGCACTCAAAATTCCGGAGTTGAGGAGGAGTCCATCCCATTGCTTTTGAGTTTTGTAAACAACTCGGCGAGTTTCGAGTATTTATTTCCGCTTTTTTGAATCTTGACTCTTTAAGGGCCTTATTTCCCGGCTTCTAACTAGGTTTGTTTACATATTTTGTCAGCATAAGAGTGGTAGTCGATCAGAACGTTCTGCCACTCCTCGGCTTGAGCGTGGTCCTCAAAAGCCCTTAATGGCAATGGCTTCCTTTCGTCGCTTCTAAAACCGCTGGCTGTCGCCATCACCAAAAAAATTGTCGCCATGAGCATTCCCCTTTACGTTTTCCTATGTGCCTGAATTCTGTAGCTGGGCCCTGCGCAACACCTCACGAAGGACATCACTTTCGGCGCCGAAATGATAATTATCTAAGCGAGTTCCGATGCGTCGCGATGACTCACCTAGTGACCGATACCAATCATCTTTGGCACCAACGAATACCGCTGGCCTGCCTTCGAACTGATCGCTAGTGATATCGATCACAACGCCTTCGCACTCTAGCCAAGCATGACCAGTCCCACAGACGTATTCAGCCCGAACCCCTGAGGCGTTTAAGTAATGACCTAGCAGCTCTGAAGTAACGCCACAGCACCACGCAGGAAACTTTTGCATATGAGGCGGTAGCGTGCCATCGCGCTTTTGCGCATCAAGCGCCTCGCGGAAGGAACGGGCGATATTCAATAAATCCATGTACGTTTCCCTAATTGTTTTCAGCAGCTCGTAATGCCGCCTTCAAGGTGGTGCTCCGGGTAGTAGACCGGCTGGATTTTTGAGCCTTCTCGATGATGCTGTGCAGGCCCGCTTTGGCCGCAATCAGATTTTCAGCGTCACCGGATGAAGCCTCAAGGATCGCGCTTAGGTAACTGGCAGCATCGTGCAGCGCTTCCAGTTCCTGGGCAGAGACATAGACTCTCGATCCTTTCATGGTTCTTTTTCTACAAAAAAACGGTGTCAGTGAGGGTCCTGCTCCCATTGGTGCCGATGGTGGTCATCCGCATCCGTGCCCCCTCGCCACCGCGCAATTTAAAAACCTTCGGGCGGGTCGATCACAAACCCGGCTGTTCGGGTGCTTGGGTCGCCAAGACCGTAGACCGGATTCTCACCTTCGACGCTGGGCGTCACATTGCCAAAGCACGGTAGCACCGCCTCAATTTCTTCGGAGGTCAACGGCAGGTACATGTTATTTGCGTGCTGTACCAGTTCACCGTTGCAGTGCCGCAGCAGGTAAACATCAGACCCGAAAATGCCTTGATTGTTGTGGCCCGCTCTTCCCAGTCAGCCCATTGAAGTACGCTGGAGAACACCTCTTGATAATCTGGCTTTGCGCGACTCATGTTTGTTCCTGCTCGATCATGAGGGCCGAAAGTGGCCCTGCTCCTTGAGGGTGCAGCGGACTTTTTCTTCGTGTCGTTGCTGCATTGGCAAAGCGTTCACAGGACTGTCCCCTGCCAGCTTGATTGGGCCTATGAACGCTTTGCCAATGCAGCCCCGTAGGACTGGTCTGATTTTCCCTAAACCTTAGCGAGTGCTTTAGTGCGCCGTTGCAAGGCGGCGATCTGAGCTTTTACGTCTGTTTGTTCGACCTGGAGTGAAGCCAGTTGAACCGTATCAGTTTCGTCAGCTATTACGCTGATTAACCACTCCGCATCTTCCATTTGGCTAGCAAGCTCAAAAGCGAGTGCTGCGCGCTTTGTGGTGTATATCCCTATCGGCAAGTCTGTACCGACTTGGAATTGCCGACGAAATCCGCGCCAAATGTTCGGCAACCAACCAAAGTCACCTGTCTTGGTTGAAAGCTTGCCCCAAGTCCCATGAGTTTTCATTGCAAGATTGACCACTTTCGCCACTTCGATATCACGCGCCGCAAGGCTGATACCGCGAATGGTTTTTGAGTTCCGCCGCGCCCGAATATTCCGAACAACCCATTCCTCAAACCCGGTTTCTACCTTCCCATCATCGACCAGTGAAAATGCGCGGTAGAGCACGGCACCGACTTTTATTCGACTGGCGGGGTAGGGTTGCCGCTTCGGTGTGGCCATCTGTTTTCCTAATCATCGTCGCTGTACTGGTCAGGGTAGAAAATTAGCCGCCCTGGTTGAGATTTGCAGTGGATGGTTACCGACGTCCCATCAGGCCAGATCTGCTAGTGCTGCTTGCCACGATGAAAACTGGCAAATCGATACCCTGCTCGGTCGCTTCCCTATCACCGTGCCAGCCGCCCGCGTCAAAGCTTTCACTAGCAAACGACTCAAGCTCTGCGATATCTGCTTGACCGTGACGAATCGGGCAACAGAAAAGCTCATCGCTAACGAGCACAGCGGCGTGGCCTGGAATGATGACCAGCGCTTCGTCAAGCCTGCCCTTGAGAAGCGAACGATATGCAGTGAGTGTTGTGCTGTGAGTGAGCATCACATGATTCCCCTGTTCACGTGGACACCAGAACGGTATCCCTTTACTGACTTTGCCCCGGTTTTTGAGGCCGGGGCTTGAATGACTGCAGAGGAGGTGCTTACCATCCGCGCATGTTGTGGCGTTGCATCAAGAGCGATGTGGCCGTGCGGCAAGGTTCAACCATGTAATCAAGTAGATGCTCAGATTCAGCGGCAGTTACCTCGGTATATACATCCTCAGGCGTGATACCGATATGAGCGGAAATGGATTTGAGAATCACTGTTTTGGTTTCGCTATCGATCAGAGTAAGAAACGTTTTGTTGCGGTTGCTTGCTTCCATGGCCAGATCCTTATGAATGTTCAATTATGCGAGTGTATACCTGTAGGGGTATACAAGCAAATCAAAGTGCCACGAGCCTAAACCCCAGATATGCCCCACATTGGCTCAGAATGTTAGGGCTCAAGAAGGTCCCGGAAAGGTGCGGTGAGCGTCAGGTGTGTACCAGCACCACACACTGTGCTGGCCTTTACATGGCATCCAGGGTCAACGCACTCAGCGAGATACACTGTCTTTTCCGCATCGACGTAATCGACATGAGCCATGGCCTCACCGTGTAGGGGACATTTGCCAAGTTCTAGCCTTGATAGACGCTGCAGTTGCACGCTCCATTCAACCGGGCGATCTGGATAGAGGAACTGCAGAACGTCATCAAAATTGGTTTGGCAGTAGCCCAGCAAAGCCCCTTTTGTCGAATGCGCGGGACTTACGAAATTTAGAAATTCACCTTGGTGAGGACGGTCCTGGGCCAATACGTACACGCCCGTATTTGACTTGAAAACATCCACATCAAAATCAACGCGTAATGCGGCGATGTCTGCTTTTAACGGTTTCATACCAACTCCGTGTATGGCGCGAACGAGCAGGTGGGGGACATTCCACTGATTTGGTTCACCGCAATGTTTGGCGGGGCGCTCCAAATCAGTGGTGGGTCTGCACAAAGTGACTTGCTAGCGTAATCCTGGGGGGCGAGCATCGGGTGCTGATTGTGATGCGAGACTTTGGCTGTCCAAAGCTGTATTCATACGACTCATGCCACCCAAAAACTTAGCCCGAGAACTGGGCTCGCTCGCAGCAACCATGTCTTGAGTTTGCTGCGCTTTATACACCGCGTACCAGCCCTCAGTGGGTTTGCCCGCCTTCTCAACAGCCTCTTCGACCTCAAGGCGTACTTGCAGCTGAGGCAGGATCTCTCCAGTGGCCTGAGCATCGAGCACCAACGCAATCATGCGTTTCTCATCGGCATCCCGCAGCAACTCAGGAAGTGCTCCACGTGTGGAGCGCTCCTCCATGCGAATACGCACAACCTCCTCGCGCTGGACACGAGCAACACGCTCTGAAACCTGCTCCAGTTTCTCGTCGAGCAATCGCTGCTCCCGCTCTTGGACGAAACGGTATGTTCCGTAGGCCTCGTCAAGAACCATGTATGCGCCAACAACCGGTGCAGCTGAAGATAAGCGGAGAGCACTACCTGTAATGCCAACTGCGCGTTGAACTACCGTTTCCGGTTCGTCATCGGCGTACAGTAAGCGTCCGACAAGCAGGGTGCTTGAGAGCCTTGCAGCATGGGGTTGTACGCCGGAATCCCAGAAATTTCCGTCAGCCCAGCTCCAGTCCCGCCACGAGCGCATCCAGGTCGATGAACTTGCCGTCAGTCTGGAAGGTGTAATGCCCGTTCAGCAGGATGTGCCGCCAGGCCGCTGGCGACATCTGCGTGATCAACGCCAGCGCCTTGGCATTGCCAGCTGCCTCGTACTTCGTCAGCAGCAGGGACAGGATCGCCGAGTTGTAGAAGATGATCGCGTTGCCGATCAGCCTGGCGCACTGGTTGCTGATCTCGATTTCGATGTCGGTGCGGCCGGTCAATTCCTTCTTCCCACCGACTTGGGCGATGGTCGAGCGTAGCTGGTGATAGGGGAGCCCGCAGAATTCGGAAAAAATCGTACGCTAAGGTTTTCCGGGCAATCGTAGCGGCCTGAACTTCCCGATCTCCAGCCTGCGGCTCTGCCGCCAGACGTAATCGCCAGTCAGGTTGATGTGCTCCCAGCCCAGCGGCAATAGGTATTGCAGCAGCTCGCCGCCCACCGACTTGCCAGCCTCGACCAGCCCCAAGTGATGCACTCCAGATACATCGTGTTCCATAGCACGATGGCCGTCACCAAGTTTGGGCTTCTGGCTCTGTAGCGCTGCGGCTCGAAGTTCCGATCCTGATTTTGCCTAAAACTGGACACTAGCTATTGTCTTTGAACAACGTCGATACGGTACGGGCAACATGGTCTGCACCGTCACTGATTTCACGCATAATAGTTGTTACAGTTGCGATCTGATCGTTGTTTTCTTCGGCGCTTCTAGCGATGCTGTTCATATCTATATTCAGTTGCTGAGTAAGCTTTCCGTTAGCAGTTACCACATTCTGGATTTCCACGGTGGCACTGCTAGTTCGAGCTGCCAACTGACGAACCTCGTCGGCTACTACAGCAAAGCCTCGGCCCATTTCACCCGCTCGGGCAGCTTCAATTGCGGCGTTAAGTGCTAGTAAGTTAGTTTGTTCTGCCACGCCTTGGATGATGGTAACAATTTTCTCGATATCTTTAGCCTGAGCATTTAGCTGTGTAATCGAAATAACCGCACCGTTTATTAAATTAAATGTACCCTGAGATAGTTCAATTGAACTAGCAAGGGACTCCATGCCCCGCACGGAAATTTGAGATGTCTCCTCGGCGGTGGTGAAGGAAAGCTCTGCGGCCTGACGGATTTCATCAGCCTTATGCTTCTGCGAGCTGACGTCGGTGGCAAATTTTAACACTTTCACAACCTGGCCGGCTTCATCAATGACGGGGTTGTAGGTGGCCTCAAGATAGATGGTCTCTCCCGATGCGGTCTTGCGCTCAAATTGCCCGCTTAAAAAAGTTCCTCCCTTTAAACTCTGCCAAAAATTTGGATTTTCTTGATAAAAATTATCGAAACAGAACATTCGGTGGTGTCGACCCTTGATATCGCTGAGGCGATAACCCATAGCACGGAGGAAATTCTCATTTGCATGCAGGATGTCACCGTTAGGTGTGAACTCGATCTCCGCCATCGAGCGGGAGATGGCTGCATGGACGGCTCTTAGTGAGAGTAACTCGTTTTCTCTCTGAGTGACATCTGAGCCAATCTTAATGATTTCAATAACTTTTCCATCTTGATTTTGAACTGGAATATAAGTAGCCTCAATCAATACTAAGTTACCGTCTTTGCGCAGCCGCCTAAATAAACCTGATTGAAGATGGCCGTCAGCCAATTTCTGCCAGAAGCGCGAATAATCAGCTGTGTTAGCATAATTCTTTTCGCAGAAAATTCTGTGGTGCTGCCCTGCTATTTCTTCGAGTTTGTAACCAAGCATCTCTAGAAAGATATTGCTCGCATAGATTACGCTCCCGTCTGGCCTGAATCTGATTTCCGCGACATTTCGATTTATTGAATCAAGCTGCCACTGTAGTTCTGAGAGCTTATTTTCTGTGTCCAGCAGTTGTTTGTTTTTATTGAAAAACATAATCATTACCTTTGTGCAAATAAAATAATACTTGGGGCCTAATTTATACTGTATCGGTTAGCGCAACCGCTTCTTGAGAGCATAGCTCTTTATAGTTGGTAAATTAGCGATTTGCAGCCATGTGTCATATTGAGCTATGCCCTAACTGGGCGTCAGGCCGGAACCTTGGGCAGTGTCAGAATAGGGCCGATTCCAGCATTTTCTGACGACTCGCCTGCAACCTCTAGGGCCTCAACCTGACAGGCCGCACGCTTAGCGTACGATTTTGTCCGTTTTCTCTATCGTCCCCTCCATGCCCGACGGACGGTCGCCGGCCCGCCCTGGTCGAAGGCCGCCCCACTCGGCCCGGCGAGGCCCGGCCAAGGTTGGACAGTTGCAGCGGCCAAAATCGCCCCCTGCGGCCTCCTGGGCGCGTTTCTGGTGCCAAGGTAGGCTTGCCCCCTGACTGACAGCTTCCGCGTTGTGTGGGCGATTCTGGAGGCTCTGACGCTGCTCCGGTTGCAGCGCTCCCGCCCCCTCTTTGGCGTTCAACCTGTCGTTTTCAGAAGACGGCTGCACTGAACGTCAGAAGCCGACTGCACTATAGCAGCGGAGGGGTTGGATCCATCAGGCAACGACGGGCTGCTGCCGGCCAATAGCCGACAATGACGACACTGGAAATCCCCGCCTGTGAGCGTCGGCTCAGGGCGGGACAGCGTCATCCAGCTACCTGCGCCACTGACTCAGCCTTGTCCAGCCGGCCGCGCCGCACGAACAGACTGACCAGCCGTTGACGGATCGCCACCTGGAGTTCCGCCAGTTGTTCCGGCGTGATGCGAATTTCACCCGCTCGACGAGCGCAACACCGGCGCCGCCTACGCCAAGAACCGGCGAATCGAACTCAAACTCACGAACCGCTGAGCGCCGCGTCACCGCGCTGCTGCGCCAGCCAGTCGCGCGGGGCGCAGCCCATGCGCACGCGGAAGGCGCGCGCCAGAGCGTTCGGGCTGCCGTAGCCGACGCGGTCGGCCACCACCGCCACCGGCCGCCCCTGCTTGAGCAGGGTGCAACTGACGTTCATCCGCCAGTCGGCCAGATAGTCGCCCGGCGTGACGCCCACCGCGTCCTTGAACGCGGCGGCGAAGCGCGCGCGTGACATGCCCGCCTTCGCCGCCAGCGCCTCGAGCGACCACGCGGTCTGCGGCGCATCGTGCATGGCGGTTATGGCGCGCGCGAGTTTCGGGTCGGCCAGGCCCGCCAGCAGTCCGGTGGCGCCAAGCCGCCCATCCATCAGATAACGCAGCAACTGGATCAGTAGCAACTCGCACAAGCGGTCGATGGCGGCCTGCCGACCGCACTGGTCGCGCTCGGCTTCGGCAAACAGCAACTCTAGCGTCGGCCCGAGGCCGGGCAAGTCCGCCAACGGAATCAGCAGCATCGACGGCAAGGCCATGGCCAACGGATTGCCCGTCGAAGCGCCCAGGTCGACCTCCGCACACAACCGCTCAGCGGTATCGCCGGGGGCGGCGACAAAACGATGCGACGCCACGCGCGGATAAAACAGCAGGCTCGGCTCGGTAACCAGCAGATCTTCATGCACGGGCGAACGCGCCGTAATCGGGCCGCGCCGCACCAGATGGATATAGCCATGCGGCGCCGCGTAATGATGCTGCCCACAGAAGGCGCCGCTGTGAAAAACGCGCGCCGAAAGCGAGTAGTGCCGGAGCAAGCCGGCCAGTCGATCCGCCATTCCACTCTCCATATAAGACGATAGGTTACGTATTTGATACTTTACGTGCCATATCGTACCAAACAAAGGGCGATCATGCCCACGTGCTCTTGCACCTCACCCACTACGGAGATAGACATGACCCAAATCGCCCCCCTGACCATCGACACCGCTGACGCCGCTACCGCTGCCACACTCAAGGCCGTCAAAGCCAAGCTTGGCATGGTGCCGAACCTGTTCGCCACGCTGGCCCACGCGCCGGCGGCGCTCAATGGCTACCTCGGCTTGTCCGAAACGCTGGGCACCGGCCGCCTGAATGCCTCCCAGCGCGAGATCGTTGCGCTCGCTGCCGGTCAAGCCAATCGCTGCCAGTATTGCCTGAGCGCACACACCCTGATCGGCAAAGGTGCCGGACTGTCGGCAGAGGCCATCGCCGCGGCCCGCACCGGCCAGGCGGCCAACGCACTTGACGATGCAATCGCCGGCTTTGCCCGCGCGCTGGTCGAGCAACGCGGCGTGGTGTCGGCCGACGCCATGGCCAACTACCGCCGCGCGGGGCTCGACGACGGCCTGATACTGGAAGTGATCGCCAACGTCGCGCTGAACACGCTCACCAACTACACCAACCACATCGCCGACACCACGGTGGATTTCCCCGTGGTCGCCGTCTGATCTCCATAGGCATATAAGGAGAACACGATGAAAATCGCACTCACCGGCGCTCTGCTCGCCAGCGCCCTCGTCCTGCCACTGGCCGTCACGGCCGGCGACTTTTCGCCCTATGTGGACAGCCAGGGCGGCATCAGCCGCCCCACAGACTTCCGCACAAACTTCGTCCACCTGGGCTCATATGCGGTGTTGGACGAAAAATCCGCCTCTCGCGGCTTGCACGATGTGTACACCGAAAAGGCCTCGGCCGAGCACTACCGCAAGACCGGCAAGTTCTTGGACGGCGCCACGCTGGTGAAAGAGATCCGCAAGCTCGAAACCAGCGCCATGACCACTGGCAACCCTGTGGTCTGGGGTTCCGATGCGGCCGTGTGGTTCGTGATGGTCAAGGACGCCAAAGGCCGTTTCGCCAGCAACCCCTTGTGGGGCGACGGCTGGGGCTGGGCGCTGTTCAAGGCCGACGCCCCCGCCAAGAATGTCGCCGTCAGCTACGAAGCCGACTGCATGGGCTGCCATGTGCCGGCGGCCAAGACCGACCGCGTATTCATCCAGGGCTATCCGACACTGACCCAGCACTGACTTGCTGCCGGGTTACGCTTCGCGCAGGATGGCACCTCCGTCCTGCGCGAGCCACCCTTTCCGGAAGCGCGCCATGCCGACACTCGACGCCTTTCTGACCGACGTCCGCGCCTGCACGCGCTGCGCACCGCATCTGCCACACGGCGTGCAGCCGGTCTTCCAGTTTCACCCGAGTGCGCCCATCCTCATCGCCGGCCAAGCACCGGGGGCCCGGGTCCATGCCTCAGGCGTGCCCTTCGACGACGCCAGCGGCGCGCGTCTGCGCGCCTGGCTGGGCGTGGACCGCGACACCTTCTACGACCCTACCCGCATCGCCATTCTGCCCATGGGCTTCTGTTATCCGGGCACCGGCAAAAGCGGTGACCTGCCGCTACGCCCGGAGTGCGCCCCCCGCCTGGCGCGAAGCCTTCATGCAGCGTTTCGAGCGCCTGTCGCTGGTCATCGTGCTGGGCAGCTACGCCATGGACTACCACCTCGGTACTGGCAAGACGCCGCTCACCCGGGTGGTCGAAGCCTGGCGCGAGCACTGGCCGCAAGCGTTCCCCCTGCCTCACCCTAGCCCGCGCAACAATCGCTGGCTGGTGCGCAACCCCTGGTTCCAACAAGACGTGCTGCCCGCGCTGCAAGCACGCGTCCAGGCAGTCCTCACCGCCAACCCCAAGGAAACCCCATGACCGACGACACCGCCGCCATTACCGAGCTGCTGCACAAGTACTACGACACCCTGGCCTGGGCGAACGGAGACAGGCACCGGCTTTGGAGCGATGAACGACGGCTTCAGGTGCGGTAGCTGACGCCTGGGACCTCAATCACCGTATGACCGGGTCGAAAGCGGTCCTTTCTCTGACAACATCGCCCTAGCCCGCACTCAACCCCCACAACACATCCAGCACATGTTGCGTAGGCCGCTCGACGTCCCCACCACGGTGGGCAATACCAAGTTGACGCCACAATAAGGGCTGTAATGGCCGCATGACGATCCTGGTATCGGGCAATGGCGTGGAGGCTTCATGCGGCAACAACGTCGCACCATAACCGGCCGCCACTAGGCTTTTGATCGCATCGTTGTAGTTCAGTTGAATACGCGGCGTGGGCTGCCGTCCATCACTGGCGAACCACTCCGAGGTCAAGCGCGAAAGCCGAGTAGTTTTGTCATTCAGAATTAATGGCTGGGCGGCCAGCCAACCGGGGGTCACAACATCCGGGCATTCCCAGCGAGCCGGCAAGAAGGCCATGACCGGGTCCCGCCGCCATGGCTCGATCCGCAATTCCTTCACCGGGGTCTGTGGCAGCGCGACCAGACCGATCTCCAAAGAGCCCTCGGCAAGCTTCTTCAAAGTTTCCTGCGACGTGAGCACCGCGACCTGCACATCGATAGCGGGATGGCGTTGGCCCAACGTCTCCAAAGCTTGCGGCATCAACTGTGCGATGGCCCCTGTGGAGGCACCCAGCCGCACACGCCCGGCCAAGCTCTGCACCTGACGCTCCACGTCCTCAAGCGCCTGCTCCGCATCCGCCAACAGGCGCCGCGCGCGCTCCACCAGCGTTTCTCCAATCGCCGAAGGCTGAATGCGCCCACGTGTGCGCGACAACAGCTTTCCGCCAACCCGCGACTCCAGGTCGGCAATATGCAAACTGACCGTGGGTGGCGCGAGGTGCAGCACACGGGCCGCCTCGGCAAACGAACCCAGGTCGGCAATGGCCACCAACGTGCGCAGACGGTCCAGGCTGATTTCGCGCATGAGTCACTCCTTGTTCAGAAAAGCTGAATTTCATCGTTTAGAAATTCAACTTTTCCTATCTTAGCCCCTCACTGAAGATTGGAACTCCTGATTTCCTATGTCCGAGAGCATTCCATGGCAAGTCCTCTTATATTCATCGACGGCGACCAAGGCACCACCGGGTTGCAAATCCATCAACGTCTACGCGACCGGACCGATCTGCGGCTTATCACGCTCAGCCCCGAACATCGCAAGGATCCGCAACGTCGCGCCGAAATCATCAACGCCTGCGACATCGCGATTCTCTGCTTGCCCGACCAAGCCGCACGCGACGCTGTAGCGAGCATCGAAAACCCCGCCGTTCGGGTGATCGATGCGAGTTCGGCGCACCGCACCCATCCAGACTGGACCTATGGTTTCGCGGAGATGAACTCGCAGCAGGCCCAACGCATCGCCACGGCACGGCGGGTCAGCAATCCCGGTTGCTATCCCACGGGGGCGATAGGGCTGCTGCGCCCATTGCTGGAGGCCGGGTTGCTGCCCAGGGACTATCCGACGAACATTCATGCTGTGTCGGGCTATTCCGGAAAAGGGCGCGTTGGCGTGCAAGAGCATGAGGGAGAGGGCGCATCACAGGCGCCCGCGTTTCAGGTTTATGGTCTGGGGCTGGCACACAAACATATTCCGGAGATTCAGCAGCAAAGCGGTCTGATGGAGCGGCCGATGTTTGTGCCGGCTTATGGGGCTTTTCGGCAGGGGATCGTGCTGACCATACCGTTGCAACTTCGCTTGTTGGCGCCGGGCGTGGATGCGGTGCGGTTGCATGCGTGTCTTATGCAGCACTACGTCGATGCGGACCATGTACAGGTGATGTCGATGCAGGAGGCCAAAGGGTTGACGTGCCTTGATCCTCAGGCGCTTAACGGGACTGATAGTTTGCGATTGGTGGTGTGTGAAAATGATGAGACGGGGCAGGTTTTGTTGGCTGCGGTGTTTGACAATCTTGGGAAGGGAGCCGCTGGAGCGGCGGTGCAGAATCTGGATTTGATGGTTGCAGGAACATGACTCCGACTACCCACTGGCTCTAGAGTCTATGGCTCGAATTTTCGAGCGGTTGTTTCCTCTCTGTTTATGGCCTGGCATCGACGGCATTAAACGAGTCGAAAACAGAATCTACGCGTGTCAGCAGTTTGCAATCCAGTCAGGCTTTGAAGTTAAACGGTCGTCCACGACAGGCAGCAATCGGCCAACAGCGGCCGTTTTAGAGTAGGGAAAATAAATCCCCTTTTCTGCTGTCTACGCTTCGCAGCGCCGGTTACCCGGTCACCACGCAAGACTCGCTTCCGGTCGGTGGCTAACCTTTACCGGGCGGGGGTCATACCCGCTGGGTTTCTTACGCCATTTCGTGACGGCTTGCGCCGTCATTCCCAGGCGACCAAGCTTTGCCTGGCGCACATAAATCAGTCCCCTTTTTCTCTTTGCGCAGCAATGGCGTCGATCCTTCGCGCCTGCAAACCTTTGGTGCAGGCTCCAGCTCGCCCATTGCCCCCAACGACACCGCCGAGGGTCGCGCCCAAAATCGCCGCGTTGAAATCAAACTGGTGCCCCGTAGCGGCGCTGTAGCTCAAGGGTAATGGTGCCTTGGTGCTCTTTTCGTCGGATGCCCAGCTATCTTTTAATGGGTTACGGGCGATTTGCAGTGGGCTCCAAAACCTGGCCTCAGGAGGTGCAAGCTCCCGTGGCACCGGCTTTGGACTGGGCAGACCAATACGCCGGCCCATAAGCCCATAAGGATCCCGGCCTCGGCCGGGTTCTTTATGCCCGCTTCGCGGGCTTGAGCCCAGAAGGGAGCGGCGTGCGCCGGATTCGCATCTGCCAGCCAGTACGCAGCCCGTTTGGAACTCAGTTGATCCGTCTTTTTCAACGGTTTAACAGCCAAATCAATACGTTCACAAGTACACTCGCCACCCTAGGGATGGTGAAGCATCCACGAGCGGTACTAGAATTTTCAGCTTTTCGGTGCCGCCGCACGAATTCAAGGGGCAAGCATGGATTACGAACAACTGCCGAGGGCCGCCTTGGTCCGTATGCTGCAGGAGCATGATGCGGCGCTTGCCGATGCTGGCAAGAATGGCATCGTTATGAGTTACACCGGGCGGGCTGCTCCCTGGCAGATCATCCGCCAGGTCAAGCCGAAGCTGCATCGTATTATCAAGAAAGTATCCTTTGGAGAGGAAACCGCCCAGTCAGAGAATGAGATCTGGGACGGTGAAAACCTTTCTGCGATGGTCACGCTCTATAAATATCGTGGTCAAGTTGATCTTGTAGTAACAGACCCGCCGTACAACACCGGCGAGGACTTCCGCTATAACGACAAGTGGGACAAGGATCCAAACGATCCAGATCTCGGCGATGTAGTTCCTAAAGATGATGGGTCCAAGCACAGCAAATGGTTGCGCTTCATGACACCCAGAATCTGGATGATGCGTGAGATGCTAACCCCAGGCGGGGTTATGGCTATCTGTATTGATCATAGGGAACTATTTAGACTTGGCATGCTCATGGACGAAATCTTCGGCGAAGAGAATCGCATTGGCATAATCAATTGGCAGAAAAGCTATTCACCTCGCAGTGATAATAAGGGGGCGGCGGCGAAAACTGAGTGCAACCCCTGACCTTTCCGGTACGGTGCTGTCCCTATGTCTTATTCCGAACTCAGCGTTGAAGAGCGCGCCACCATTCAAATCGGTCATGCCCAAGGTTTCAGCCTGCGCGGGATTGCCTGCTTGATCAACCGATCCCCTTCGACCATCAGCCGGGAGCTGCGCCGCAATCGAGATGCCTGTGGCGGCTACTCGGCCCGCGTGGCCCAGCAGCAGATGCAGGCCCGCCGTCAGGTGTGTCGACCGAAGCAAAAGCTGTTGCCGGGTAGCGAGCGCTTCGAATTGGTGGCGCATATGCTGCGTGAGCGTTTGTCTCCCGAGCAGATTGCCGGCAAGCTGCGCAGCATGAATATTCCCAGCCTCAGAGATGCCTACGTCTGTCGCGAGACGATCTATAACGCGATCTATGCCTTGCCAGTCGGCGAGCTGCGTAAAGAGCTGATCATCTGCCTGCGCCAAAGCAAGACGATGCGCAGGCCGCGCTCTGGCGGCGTGGATCGGCGCGGTCAGATCCCTGAGATGGTCAGTATTCATGTACGTCCGCCGGAGATCGAAGACCGACTGATGCCAGGGCATTGGGAAGGCGACCTGATCAAGGGCAAGGCCAACGCCTCGTCTGTAGGTACGCTGGTGGAGCGCACCAGTGGCTACCTGATGCTGGTGAAGATGAACGACGCGACGGCGACCTCGGCGATGGAAGGCTTCAGTGCAGCGCTCAATGGCATGCCGCTGGCGATGCGCAAGAGCATGACCTACGACCAGGGCCGAGAAATGGCGCGGCATGCTGAAATCACCCAGCAGACCGGGGTGGCGATTTACTTCTGCGACCCGCACAGCCCTTGGCAGCGCGGCAGTAACGAAAACATCAATGGCCTGATCCGCCAGTACCTGCCCAAGGGCACGGACTTGTCGGTGCATAGCCAGGAGGAACTGGATGCCATCGCACTGCAACTGAACATGCGCCCCCGTAAGCGCTTCGACTTCAAGTGTCCGATCGAGGTTATGGACGAGGTGATGCAGGAAGCTATGGCTATGCGGCATGATGCTCCAGCTTCAATTCAATAACCGTGTTGCACTCAGCTCCTGTAACCGCCCACTTTAATGTCAGGAAGCTTAAGCTCTGTTAGTGTTTTGGCTATTCTCTCTCCTCTTGGAAGACTGGTTGAAAGAGCCAGGAATATTTCCAATAACCCATTAAGTCAATCCCTCTACACTGGGCGCACCGATGAGTTTGGCCAAATAGAGTTTGCTTTACGAATGATGCAAGCTGAAACAGGCGCCATAGTAGGTCGCATAGGTGATGCATCAAATCGGCTTAGCGAACACACCCGAGGCCTACTAAAGGATATTGAGTCAAGCAATGTACTTACAGTTGAGCAGCAGGCAGAGACAGATCAAATAGCAACGGCAGTAAACCAAATGGCGGCAAGCATTCAAGAGGTTGCGAGCAATGCACAGCATGCTGCAGATGCGGCCGGAAGAGCAGACACTGAGACGGCATCTGGCCAGCGTCTGGTAGCCCACACAAGCCAGTCAATCACTGCCCTTGAAGGTGAAATTAGGCAAGCCGCTCAGGTTATTCATGAGCTTGAAGGTCAAAGTAACGAGATATCAAAAGTTCTTGACGTTATACGAGGGATCGCCGAGCAAACGAATTTGTTGGCACTCAACGCAGCAATTGAGGCCGCGCGTGCTGGTGAGCAGGGGCGTGGTTTTGCTGTTGTCGCCGATGAGGTTCGCAGTCTTGCTGCTCGCACACAGCAATCGACAACGGATATTCAAAGCATGATCAGCGCTCTACAAGAGCGAGCGCAATCCGCTGTTACAGTCATGGAGCAAAGTAGTCGGCAAGCGCACACGAGTGTAGCTCACGCAGAGGAAGCAGCTACAGCTCTTGATGGAATTGGCCAACGCGTTAACGAAATTACCGACATGAACGCGCAAATAGCGACTGCGGTCGAGCAGCAGGGAGCAGTAAGTGAAGACATAAACCGCAGTATTATCAATATACGCGATGCTGCTGATACCAATGTACAGACCGGGCAGAATAATTTGCAAAGTGCGAAATCTGTCGCTCAGTTAACTAGCGCTCTGAGCGAACTGGCAAAACAGTTTTGGGAAAAACGAGGATAACGCTTTTCAGTATCTCGACAGGGATAACTTACTTTACCATCGGTTATCCCTTTTAGCCGCACAAATTTTAGCCATGGCTTTTCAGGAAGTCAGGGCTATCAGAATGGCCTTAGAAAGCCTAGTCAAAGAGCTGTCACGAGAACACCGTTAGCTTAGCGTACGATTTTTTCCGAATTCTGCGGTTCCCCCGAGATGGGCCTGGACACGGGTGATAGATGCTGAATTAAGCCGTGTGACGGCAGGCTGTGCTGGGCTGCACGTCGGCATGGGCGTGCGTGGTCAGGACGCAAAAACACACTTGCCCGCAATGGCGGGCAAGTGTGTTTGCAGAGGGGGAGTGCGTTGTTGGTTATTGTTTGTTGCGACCGGCAATCACCACCAGGATCAGCGACGCCAGGATCAGGATCGAACTGATAGCGGCAATGGTCGGATCGATCTCGTCGCGCAGCGCCGTGAACATGCGCTTGGTCAGAGTCTGGTTGTCGCCGCCGGAGATGAACAGCGCCACCACAGTTTCATCCAGCGAGGTGATGAAGGCGAACAGTGTCGCCGAGACCACACTGGGCTTGATCTGCGGCAGGGTCACGGCCATGAAGGCGCGAAAGCGGTTCATGCCCAGGCTGCGCGCCACCATTTCCTGGGACATGTCGAAGTTACGCAGACCGGCCAGCAGCGCGATGATCACGTAGGGCAAGGCGAGCATGATGTGCGCCAGCACCAGGCCGGTCAGCGTGCTGATCAGGCCGACCCGGGCGTAAACGAAGAACACGCCGGCGGCGATCAGGATGATGGGCACCATCATCGGCAGCAGCAGGATGATCTGCAGCGTACGCACCACCTTCAGGCTGGAGTTGTTGATGGCGTAGGCGGCCGCCATACCAATCGGCAGGCTGATGGCCATGGTGAAAAATGCCGTGATCAGACTGACCCGCGCCGCCGACATCCACTCCACGCTGTTGAAGAACGCCTCGTACCAGTGGAAGGACCATTGCTTGGGAGGGAATTGCAGGAAGCGCGCCTCGGAGAACGACATGGGTACCACGATCAGCACCGGGATGATCAGGTACAGCAGGATCGCCGCGACCAGCACCGTGAACAGCACGTGGGACAGGCGAAGGTGACGCAGGTTGGCAAGCAGGTTCATTTAGCGCGCTCCCAGGATGCGTTCGATGGGGATGAAGCGATTGATGCCCCAGAAGATCAGGAACACCACAAACAGCAGCACCAGGCCGACTGCGCTGGCTGCGCCCCAGGCGTGATAGAGCTCGACGTTGCGTTGCACCAGCATCGACACCAGGATCGTGCGGCCACCGCCGAGCAGTTCCGGGGTGATGAAGAAGCCTAGGCAGATGACGAACACCAGGATGGAACCGGCCATGACCCCCGGCGCTGCCATCGGCAGGAAGACCCGGCGGAAGGTGTAGAAGGGTTTGGCGCCAAGGCTCTCGGACGCTTGCATGAGGTCCTGGGGGATTTTTTTCATCACCGAATACAGCGGCAGGACCATAAAGGGCAGCATGACGTGCAGGGTGCCGATTACCGTGCCAGTGGTGTTGTGCATCAGCGTCAGGGGTTGGTCGATGATGCCAAGGTCCATCAGCGTCTGATTGACCAGTCCGCGGCGTTGCAGGAGCACCAGCCAGGCATAGGCCCGCACCAGCACGCTGGTCCAGAACGGCAGGATCACGCAGATCAGAATCAGGTTGGCCCAGAAACCCTGCAGGCGCGAAGCGGCGTAGGCAATGGGGAAGCCCATGACGATCGACAGGATCGTCACCAGGAAACTGATCTTGAAGGTCAGGGCGAAGGTGTCCCAGTAAATGCTTTCCTGGAAAATCCGGATGTAGTTGGCCAGGGAAAACCCTTCCTCGGTCTGGACCGACTGAAAGGCCAGCCAGCACAGCGGCATGATCAACAGCACCACGACCATGACCAGCGCCGGGGTGAGCAGCAACAGCATGGAGGTGTGCTCCTTGCGTTCTTCACGGGCCAGGGCGTCTTCGCTGGTCATGGGCGGCTGGTGCTGCTGGTCGCTGGAGTCGGGCATGGATTTGGCGAGATAGGCGTTGGACATGATGACCTCTCGTCACTGCGCAGTGCTGGAGGGTATCCAGCACTGACGGGTAGCGCTGGCGGTGGCAGTCGTCCTGGCGGACAGCAGGGTGCGGTGCTCGGGTAATGTCATGTGAAGAACTCCCAATGGTGGGCAGGTACTTGAGGCGAGCGCGAGTTGTCTGCACAGGTCACTCTGCGGGACCCTCAGGCCTAATGTACCGGGATGCCAACGAATGAAGTGGACGCAATTGACCGGTGCGCAAGCGCTTTATGTCGAAATCGCGGGGGCAGACGGCATGTCCTGCGCCGAGGCCTCTGGCCTGCGGCGCAGCAACGGCCGATGGCTATTTTTTCTGGACGAAGGACAACCAGCGTTCTTCGGCCTTGACCCCGGCTTCGGAGGCCCACCATTGCGCCGAGAGCAGGGCCTGGCGCGAGATGTTGCCGGGTGCGGAAGGCAGCTTGGCCTCGCGCTCGGCCGGGATTACCCCGGTCTTGAAGGCTTCGGGGTTGAGCGGGCCGTAGTCGATGATCATCGGCAACGCCGCTTGCAGTTTGGCATCGATGGCCTCGTTGACGAATTTCATGGCGGCCACCTTGTGCGGCGAGCCTTTGAGGACGCACAACGAGTTGGTTTCCAGCACACCCTGGTTGTAGTCGAATGCCACGGGTGCGCCGGCGGCCTGTACGGCGGTGATACGGCCGTTCCAGGCCTGGATCATGTCCACTTCGCCGTCGCTGATCAGCTGCGCCGACTGCCCGCCGGACGTCCACCAGGTGGCGATGTCGGGCTTGATCTGCTCAAGCTTGCGGAAGGCGCGATCGACGTCCAGCGGATAGAGCTTGTCCATCGGCACGCCATCGGCCAGCAGCGCGATTTCCAGGGTTGGACGTGGCAGGTTACGTAGGGAGCGCTGGCCCGGGTATTTTTTGGTGTCCCAGAAGTCGGCCCAGGTCTTGGGTACGTCCGCGCCTTTGAACGCGTCCGTGCGATACGCCAGCACCGTGGAGTAGCTGATGTAGCCGACGCTGTATTCGTCCTTGAGGCTGTCGGGTATTTGCGCGGCATTGGGAATCAGCGCAAGGTCGAGCTTCTCGAACAGCCCTTCGGCTTCGCCACGGATGCAGTCGCCAGTGGGCAGGTCCACCACGTCCCAGGTGACCTTGCCGCTCTCGACCTGGGTCTTGATGATCGGGTAGGCCTTGGGCGAGCTGTCCTGTTTGAGCGTCAGACCGAGCTTTTTCGCCGCAGGCTCCAGGATCGCCTTGCTCTGGGCTTCCTGATAAGCACCGCCCTGGGATACGAACGTGATGTCCTCGGCCATGGCCTGGGTGGCGCTACCGATGAACAGGGCCAGACTCGCGAGTTGGAAAGCTGTAGTGCGCAATGTGCTCATGGAAAGACTCCGAATGGTTGGCAGATTTTCTTGGGCGAGCTGTAGGTTTTGTTGTCGGTCGCTCTGCGGGACCATGGAGGTCTAATGTACCGGCTTGTCCGTGAACGAAGCGGCTACAAATGCGCGGATGAAAAGTGGTTTATTGCGAAAATGCGAACGGGCACAGTATTTCGTGCGTCGGGTGCGGGCTTGCGCGCCTGTCGCGAGCAGCCCCGAAGCCCCCGGTAGGAGCGAGCATGCTCGCGATGGCGGTGTGTTGGGTGAGTCATAGCCAAGTCATTCAGCCCACCGTCATCCGCCTCACCACGCGCCGAATCATCGGCGCCGCCAGCACCACCACCGGCAACATCGATACCCACGACAGCGCCCACGCGTTCAACCAGCGGCCGGCAAAGGCCAGGTCGAGCGCATGGGGTGTGGTGGCGATGGCGGCCGCGACCGCGCAGGTCAGGCCGGATTGAACGACGCCGAAAACGAAATGCTCATAACGGGCGGGGATTTTCATCGGGGGTTCTCGAGAAAGAGCGGGGGGGCGCGATGCCCGGCCGCTCGGGCACGATCAAGCCGGTTGCAGTTGCGCGATAGTCTCTTCGGTGGTCCACAGCCCGTGGGCGAGGAAGCGGTAATTGATGATGGCCGCCAGGTAGCCGTCGCCATCCGGCAGGCGCGGGCCGGCGGTGGCGTCGCGTACCACGACTATTTCAAAGCCCTGTTCGAGCAGTTCGCGCAGGTGTGATTCCACGCAAAGGTTGGCCGCCATGCCGGCGAGGATGATCTGCGACACGCCTTTCTTGCGCAATTGCAGCGCCAGGTCGTTGGTTTCCGGGCCGTAGACCTTGTGCGGCGAGGCGATGATGGTCTCGCCGTCGAGAATGTACGGCTTGTAGATCTCGAGGAAATCGGCGCCGGAGCCTTCGAAGTTTTCCAGGGTGTTCGGTCCCTTGCGATCGAACATGCAGATGCTGTGCATGACCTTTTCCAGCGGACCGCCAAAATGCCAGTCGTGGTCGTGCGGGTAGTAATAGTGTGGCGACACGGCCACGGGCAGGTCGTGAGCCTTGAAGGCCTTGAACAGTTTTTCCAGGTTTTCGACGGTGTTGTTCTCGACGATGCTCTCACCGAACACCGCCCAACTGGCGCCGGCAGGGCTGAGGAAGTCGTTCTGTGGGTCGATGACCACCAGGGCGGCTTTGCTCAGGTCGAGCTTGAAACCAGTGGCAGGCAGTGCGGGTTCGGCGGGGTCGGCGTACAGATGGCTCATGACGATTTACCTCTTGGGTGCTTGCGTGGATGAGACGTGAATGTTGCTTTATATAAATGACCAGTCGTCTTATTAATGAGGAAAAAAAACTCACTCCAATAGCCGAGGCAAGACCATCGATACGAAACGCTGCAGAGGTGCACCGTCGCGCAGGACCTTGCCGCGCATGACCGCACCTTCCCAGCCTTCGACGATGACACTGGCCAGCGCTTCGGCGTCGTGAGTTTCAGAGAGTTCGCGGCGCTGCTGCGCTTCACGCAGGCAGCTCGCGAGCAAACCTTCCCAGCGCGCCAGCACATCGGCCAGACGCTTGCGGGTTTGTTCGCTGCCATTGGACATTTCCAGGGACAGGTTGCCAATCAGGCAACCCAGGCTGTATTCATGCTCGCCGTGCTCGAGCACCAGGGCCTGGAAGAACTGGCCGATGCGCTCCAGCGGCTTGACCCGGGCGTCGTAGAAGATCGGCCCGTGGCGGGTTTCGATCGAGGTCCAGTATTCCTCGAGGATCTCTGCCGCGAAGTCTTCCTTGCTGGCGAAGTAGTTGTAGAAAGAGCCCTTGGGAATCTCGGCAGCGGCGGTGATGTCCTGGACGCCGCAGCCGTTGAAGCCACGGTTGTGAACCACCTGGCGGCCAATCGACAGCAAACGGGATCTGACTTCGAGGTTGACCGGGCGAGCCATGACAGAGACATCCAGTGATGAGAAAGTTTTAATAAACTAACTGGTCATCTATGTTTCGTCAACAGTCGAATTGACTGCCAATCAGTCCGCCTGCGCCATCTCGATGTACTCGAGCATCTTCTCGTTGCCATCGAGAATGTCACGGCAGATGGCCGCCCGTGCCGCCGCGCCATCGCGGCGCTTGAGTGCGTCGAGCACTTCCCAGTGATGGTCGATGGCCATGCGCTCGTTGAAGTTGCCATAGGCACGGGCGATCAGTGGGCCGGTGCGCATCCACAGGCTATCGAGCAAACCCGCCAGCACCGGCATGCGCGCGATGGTGGTCAGCGCGTAGTGAAATTGCTGATTGCACTTGAGAGCGGCTTGCAAGTCCTGGGCGTTGATCGCGGCGATGTTGTTTTCGATGCAGGCTTGCAGGTCTGCGAGTTCGCTGTCGGTCACCAGCGCGGCGGCCGTCTCCGCAGCCAGGCCTTCAAGCGCCAGGCGGATGCTGCGGATCTCGCCGTATTGCGCGGCGGTGAGGATGGGTACGCGGATGTCACGCGGGGTCTTGAGGATCAGCGCCTGTTCCTTGGCCAGTTGCAGGATCGCGTCGCGCACCGGTGTGACGCTGGTGCCCAGTTGTTCGGCCAGGTCGCGGATGCGCAGGCGGTCATCGGGCTGGAAACGCCCGGTGATCAGTGCCTCGCGCAGCAACTCGTAGATGCCACTGCCCAGGTAAGAGTGATTGAGGGTTTGAATAGGGTAGGGGTTGCTCATTGATCGCTCATCTGCGGCGGATGCCCGGCCCGAATGATGGAAGTTTCCGGCCGGGATTTCCAGATTATTTCAGACGTGCTGACCACCGTTGACATGAATCTCCGAACCGTTGATGTACGACGCGCCTCGGGTGCAGAGGAAATGCACCAGGGATGCGACTTCTTCCGGCTTGCCCAAGCGGTGCATGGGGATCTGCTGATCGACGATCAGTTCGGTCCCGGCAGACAGGATCGACGTCTCGATCTCACCCGGTGCAATCGCATTGACGGGGTTTGGGGAGCAATGGAACCAAAAACCAACGTAAGCTCTGAATCCCACCGTAAAGGGGCTTTCCGATCTCCAGCTCACCCGCCAGGCATTACTCTCTGATCAGTGCCTCGATGATCGGGCAGATCGTTCCGCCGTCTCCCGCATCACATTGCTGCACCAGTTCGCCTAACAGTTGCTGCATGACGACCAAGTCGGCCATCTTCTGCTCGATCAACGCGAGCTTGCGTGCAGCCCGTGCTCGCGTTTCGGCACAGGCGCACGACTCATCCAGCGTCAGCAGTCCACCGACTTCCGAGAGCGTGAAACCCAGCGCCTGAGCCCGCTTGATGAAACGCAGTCGCTTCACCATGTCCACCGGATAGCGCCGATGGCCACCCAAGGGTTTGGCTGGTTCATCCAGCAGCCCGCGTCGCTGGTAGTAGCGGATCGTCTCGACGTTCACCCCGGCGGCGTCTGCCAGCTTGCCAATGGTCAGCTCTGTGGCCATCACTTTCTCCTTGATTCCGTACTTTGGTACGGAGTTTAGAATAGCACCTAGGCAATCAGGCTCAGGAGATGGGAATGGGGATGCAACTCACCGGGAAAGGCTCGCTGGTCGCGAGTTCGCTGACCGCCATCGGTGCGTCGGTGTGCTGTGTCGGGCCACTGGTGCTGTTGGCACTCGGTGTCGGCGGTACGTGGGTGGGCGCTCTGACCATGATGGAGCCACTACGCCCCCTCTTCATCGGGTTGACTCTACTGTTCCTGGGATTGGCATTCCGCAAGCTCTACCTGGTGCCACAGGTTTGTACGCCAGGTACACCCTGCGCCGATCCGCGCACGCTCGTGCGACAGCGACTCGTGTTCTGGATCGTCAGCGTGCTGCTGCTCGGCCTATTGGCCGTGCCGTGGCTCGCCCCGCTGTTCTACTGAAGGAGATTAACCATGCGCAAACTGCTGATCGCCGTGCTTTTCGCCTTGCCCTTTGTGGCGCTGGCGGCTCCCCCGAAAACCGTCACGCTCGACGTGCAGAACATGACGTGCGGACTCTGTCCGATCACGGTCAAGAAGTCGCTGGAGAAGGTGTCCGGCGTGAGTGACGTCCAGGTCAATTTCGACCAGAAGACGGCGACCGTCACCTACGATCCCGATAAGGCCCAGCCCGAGGCACTGACTGAGGCGACCGCGAACGCGGGATACCCCTCCACAGTGCAGAAGTGAGGTCACGATGAGCGCCATTGTCCTTGAGTCCGTGCTGACTTGCCCGCGCTGCGGCTTCGCCAAGCCGGAAACCATGCCCACGGACGCCTGCCAGTTCTATTACGAGTGCAGCAACTGCAAGGCGCTGCTGCGCCCCAACCCAGGGGATTGCTGCGTTTTCTGTTCGTTCGGCTCGGTGAAGTGCCCGCCGATCCAGCAGCAGCTTGGGTGTTGCTCATAGCGTTTAGGGGGATCACAGGTCGTCGTCTGGATTACGCAGTGGCCGCAGCTCGCCGCGCGCAACTTCTTCCGGTACCGCAAAGGAATACCGCCCGAGCATGTTGATGTGCTCGTAGATCAGCGGCGATAGCCGGGCCAAATCCTCTTCCAGCACTGGATAGCCGTGCTGCTTGAGCCGTTCCACGGCCGCCGTCATGTAGAGGGTGTTCCACAGCACGATGATGTTCACCACCAGGCCCAGAGCACCGAGCTGGTCTTCCTGGCCTTCGCGGTAGCGCTGGCGGAGCTCGCCGCGTTTGCCGTGGAACACGGCGCGGGCCAGGCTGTGCCGGCCTTCGCCTCGGTTCAACTGGGTCAGGGTGGCGCGGCGCTTGGACTCGTCGTCGATATAGGTCAACGTGTGCAGAGTCTTTTCGATCCGCCCGAATTCGGCCAGCGCCTGGGCCAGCCGGGTGGGTCTATCTCCCGTTTGCAGCGTGCGCATGATGCCAGTCGCCGGCACCCGGCCGAGTTTGAGCGAGCCGGCCAGGCGCAGCAGGTCGTCCCAGTGCTCGGCGATCAGGTCGAGTTTGACCGACTGGCGGGCCAGCCCGTTGAGCTTGCCGTAGTCCGCGTCCGGGCGCGTGCGCCAGAAGCGGGTACCGCCGACATCGGCCAGCCGCGGACTGAAGTGGTAGCCAAGTAGGCGGAAGAGCCCGAACACCACATCGCTGTAGGCCCCGGTGTCGGTCATGATTTGCGTCGGCTGCAACTCGGTCTGCTGTTCCAGCACGACCGCCAGCAACACCAGGCTGTCGCGCAGCGTGCCGGGCACGGTGATGGCGTTGAGGCCGGAGAATTGGTCGGAAATCAGGTTGTACCAGGTGACACCCCGGCCGGTGCCGAAATACTTCGGATTGGGGCCGGCATGCACGGTGCGCACCGGTACGACGAAGCGCATGCCATCGGCGGAGGCGACCTCGCCGCCACCCCAGACTTGGGCCAGTTCCAGTTGGCTTTGCGCTCCGACCAGGATGGCGTTAGCCGCTGACAGGGTGTCGTCGCGGATATAATTCTGGCTGACCCAGGACAGCCGGTCACGGCGCAGCGCCGGGTTGTCGGTGCGGATCAAGGGCTCCAGGCCGGTGTTGCAGGCCCCGCCCAACAGCACCGCGCAGAGGCTGGTGACCAGGTTGTCGGCGCGTGCATTGCGTTCGGAGACATGGGTGAAGGCCTCGGAAAAGCCAGTGCGGGCGGCGATTTCCAAGAGGATTTCCGGCAGATCGACACGCGGCATCAGGTCAGACACGGCCGCCCGCAGTTGCAGCAACGAGCAGGGCTCGTCCAGCTTGTCCAGCGCCCCGAGCGACAGTTCGGTCTTGCCCTCGGTGTTCTCGCTCAGTTGAATCGCCGGGTTGTCGGGCAGGCGCGCGGCTACTGCCAGCCAGGTTGCATCCAGCTCGACGGACAAGGCGTCCAGGGTGGTTTTGGCGTCGATGGTCAGGCCCAGTGACCGGCAGATGATCGGTCGCGCCGCCAGCCATTCGGCACCGTCGAGCAGGCCAAGGCGCGGGTCGGCATAGCGCCAACTGGGCGAGACGAAGACATCGCGGCGGCGCAGGGCCGTGCGCAGCGCATCGAGCGTGCAGAACACATAGGCACCCATGTCGAGGGAGCCATCTTCGCGGGTGATGTGCTTCTGCCAAGCCTTGGCCACGATCTCCTGCGGCGCGTCATCCTCTGGCTTCCGGCGCGGCAGGTTCAGTTGCAGCCACTCCAGACTAGCCGCCACGCCCTTGCCGGCCGGGCTGAAGCCGAAGCGGATGTGCTTGAGCAGGTCGGGCAGGAAGCGGCGCACGCTGCGGTAGCGCGCTTCCAATGCAAGAAAATAGACGTCATCTACCGGGCGGATCAGCGCGTTGACCTCTTCCAGGGCCTTTTCCAGGGTGGTCCTCGGCAGGTCGTTGAACAGCCGGGCGCGCACGTTGTCATCGCTGATCGAGCTGTCCAGCACGACCTTGCACGCGGCGGCGAGCGTCGCGGCCGACCGATCCAGGTCTTTCAGGCTGCGCATGCGGGCTTTCTTGTCGGCCTTCTCCGCGTTGCTGAACAGGTCGCGCAGCAAGGCCTCCAGGACTTCCAGTGCGTCGTCGTGCGCAGTCGCCTCCAGGCAGAGTGCGAAGGCCACCAGTGTCGCCATCCGCCGCGACGCCGGCAGCCGATTAATCGCGGTGACCTTGGCCGTGTTGGCGAAGCGGGCCAGGGCGGCGATACGGCTGGGAGGGATGTGCGCCGCCGCCGGCAAGGTGATGCCGATGCCGCGCACGTCATCGAGCCGGCGCAGTGCCCGAATCAACGCGGGGCCACTGACCATGACCGGGCCGGAGCGCAATTGATCCAGCCGGGAGCTGCGGTTGCCTTCGGCCACCGTCAGCAAGTCTTGCAGTTGCAATCGCTGTTCCTCAGTCACGCTGCGGCCCAGCGTAAACCAGAGGCGTTCTTCGACCCGACTGCGCAACTGGGCGATAAAGCGCTCTAGTTGAGACACACCAGGCAGGAGGACTTTCTGTGTGAACAGCCACGAGGTGGCTCGCTCAAACAGCACTCCCGGCCGGTCGGTGCCCGTCCAGCAGAGGGCATACAGCCAGCGGCTCAAGCGAAAGCCGATGCCCGGATCGGTGAAATGACGATAGCCAAAGCGGTTCTGAATATCGGTGGCATGTATCCAGCGGCGATGATCGCTATAGCGCTGGAGGCAGTCGGGGTCTGGAATCGCCAGTTGTCGGCAAAGCACCTGCAGGACTTCCACCGGCACGGCGGCGGGCTTGTCCGGCAGAACGCCAACGAAGCGGACGGTGGTCAGCAGAACGGCATAACCCAGACGGTTATGGTTACCCCGCAGCACCTGGATGGCTTCACGGTCTTCATCGCTCAGGTGGAAGTAACGTTCCAGCTCTTCACGGCTGGGCGAATCAACATAGCGGCCAAAACCGTCGCGTTGCTCTTGAGTCAGAAAACCGACCGGCATTGATCACAGCACCTCGACGCAGAACACGGCGGGCGTGACGATCCGCGTGCGTTCGATGTGCCCGCGTTGCAGCAGGCCGGCGCGGCGATCACCGGTTATCAGGTAGTCCGCATCGCCCGCCAAGGCCATGGCCAGCAAAAACGAGTCATCCGGATCATCGGCTTCGACCTCGATGGTCAGGCGCTCCAGTACCACAGCCCGTTGCAGGTTATTGATCATGGCGCCCACCTTGGCGGGCTGTAGGATGGCCTGAAGCTTGGGATAGCGGCTGGCTCGACGAATTTCATCGAGTTGCATCCGCGAGGTCACCACCTCGAAACGCGCCGCCCGCCAGGCACGGTAGATCGCATCGGGCGCGCCATGTGGCGAGATCAGGGCGCTGAACAGGATGTTGGTATCCAACACGACCCGCATCAGCGCTTACGTGCCCAGTCGAGCGCTTCGTCAACCGCGTTGGTCAATTCTGCCTCACTCAGATGGGCGTTAGCGGCCTTGGCCTGCTCAGCGCTCAGCTCCAGGATGTGTGCCCGTACCGCTTCTTCGATGAAGCGCGACAGGTCGCCCTTACGGCCGCCGCCCTGGCTGGCCAGAAACATCCGAAGCGACTGGTCGGTGTCGGCCGAGACGGCGACATTCCAGCGAATGGTATTCATAGCGTTCTCCGCTAATAGGTGTTTGTGTGTTTATACGCCAATCACAAAGGGCGATGCAATGGTTCGACAAAACGAACGTATATGTGACAGGTACGACATGCTGATAGGCTACATGCGGGTATCGAAGGCGGACGGCTCCCAGGCTACCGATTTGCAGCGCGACGCGCTGATTGCCGCCGGGGTCGATCCAGTACATCTTTACGAGGACCAGGCATCCGGCATGCGCGAGGATCGGCCCGGCTTGACGAGCTGCCTGAAGGCGTTGCGAACTGGCGACACACTGGTCGTGTGGAAACTGGATCGGCTCGGACGCGACCTGCGACATCTCATCAACACCGTGCACGACCTGACTGGGCGCGGCATCGGCTTGAAGGTATTAACCGGGCACGGCGCGGCCATCGACACCACGACCGCCGCCGGCAAGCTGGTCTTTGGCATCTTCGCCGCCCTGGCCGAGTTCGAGCGCGAGTTGATCGCGGAGCGCACGATTGCCGGCCTAGCCTCGGCCCGCGCGCGCGGGCGGAAAGGCGGCCGGCCGTTCAAGATGACCGCCGCCAAGCTGCGGCTGGCGATGGCGGCAATGGGTCAGCCAGAGACCAAGGTCGGCGACCTGTGCCAGGAACTTGGCGTCACGCGGCAGACCCTGTATCGGCATGTTTCACCCAAGGGTGAGCTACGTCCAGATGGCGAGAAGCTACTCAGCCGAATTTGATGCCGGCATGAGGCAACGTAGCGACAGCGTGGTTTGTCTCAATGGGAAGCGCTCATGATCGATCTTTGAAGGCCCGCAGCAGTCGTGTCACAGACAGGACGAACAAACCGGTCAGCGTGAGGGCTGCGATACCCCAGTACTCTCCGATGAACGCGCCGGCCGTCGTGCCGGCCAGCACAATGGCGAGAATCGGCAAATGGCAGGGACAGGTGAGCACGGCCAGCGCGCCCCACAGGTAGCCGGTGATCGGTTTGTGCGTCTCGGACGGCAAGCGCTCGGGGCTGTTCATGGCAGACTCTCCGCGTGCTGTGCCGGCTCGGTCGGCATGGTGGCCAACTGCACCTCCAGATCGGCCAACGCTTCGCGCCGACGCTCGACGAACTGGCGCAGAACGGCAAGCTGCGCGGCCGCTTCATCGCCGTCCGCAGCATCCAGCGCCCGGCACAGCCGCGCCAGCGCGTCCAGGCCGATGCCCGCCTCGAAGGCCGCCCGCACGAAGCACAGCCGTTGCAAGGCGGCATCATCGAACAGGCCATAGCCGCCCGGGGTGCACGCCACCGGACGCAGAAATCCGCGCAGCAGGTAGTCGCGCACGATATGCACGCTCACCCCGGCATCAAGGGCCAGCCGGGACACGGTGTAGGCGCTCATTGAAAACCTCCTTTTTTTATCCAGCGCAGCAGGAAAGCTGCTTCACGTCCTTGTTGAAGGTCTGCGCCGCAAGCTTCAACCCCTCGACCATTGTCAGGTAGGGGAACAACTGGTCGGCCAGTTCCTGCACCGTCATGCGGTTGCGGATGGCGAGCACCGCCGTCTGGATCAGTTCGCCCGCTTCCGGGGCCACCGCCTGCACGCCGATGAGCCGTCCGCTACCTTCCTCGATGACCAGCTTGATGAAGCCGCGTGTGTCGAAGTTGGCAAGCGCTCGCGGAACGTTGTCGAGTGTCAGCGTGCGACTGTCGGTCTCGATGCCATCGTGGTGCGCTTCCGCCTCGCTGTAGCCCACGGTGGCGACTTGCGGGTCGGTGAACACCACTGCCGGCATCGCGGTCAGATTGAGGGCTGCGTCGCCGCCGGTCATGTTGATCGCGGCACGGGTGCCGGCGGCCGCTGCCACGTAGACGAACTGCGGCTGGTCGGTGCAGTCGCCGGCCGCGTAGATGTTCGGGTTGCTCGTGCGCATGCCTTGGTCGATAACGATGGCCCCTTGCGCATTGACAGTGACCCCCGCCGCGTCCAGCGCGAGGCTGCGCGTATTCGGTGCCCGACCGGTGGCAACCAGCAACTTGTCAGCGCGCAATTCACCGTGTCCGGTGGTCAGCACGAATTCGCCGTTCACATGGGCGACCTGGCTGGCTTGCGTGTGCTCCAGCACCTCGATGCCCTCGGCGCGGAAAGCGGCTGTCACGGCCTCGCCGATGGCCGGGTCTTCCCGGAAGAACAAGGTGCTGCGTGCCAGGATCGTGACCTGGCTGCCGAGCCGGGCAAAGGCTTGCGCCAGTTCCAACGCCACCACCGACGAACCGATCACGGCCAGGCGTGCGGGAATGGTGTCGCTGACAAGCGCTTCGGTGGAAGTCCAGTAGGGTGACTCTTTCAGGCCCGGAATCGGCGGCACGGCCGGACTGGCACCGGTGGCGACCAGGCAGCGGTCGAACGTTACCTCGCGCTCGCCACCCTCGTTCAAACGGACGACCAGGCTCTGGTCGTCCTTGAAACGCGCTTCACCGTGCAAAACGGTGATGGCTGGATTGCCGTCCAGGATGCCTTCGTATTTGGCGTGCCGCAGTTCATCGACACGGGCCTGCTGCTGGGCCAGCAGTTTGCTGCGGTCAATCGCAGGCACAGTTGCCGCAATACCGCCGTCGAACGGACTTTCCCGGCGCAGATGGGCAATATGGGCAGCGCGGATCATGATCTTGGACGGCACACAGCCGATATTGACGCAGGTGCCGCCGATGGTGCCGCGTTCGATCAGCGTGACCGTCGCGCCTTGCTCGACGGCCTTCAGCGCCGCCGCCATCGCGGCCCCGCCGCTGCCAATGATGGCGATATGCAAACCGGCGCCCTCAAGTGCATCACGGATTTTTGGTTCATCTTTGAAATCACCAACCCGGATCGAGCCTTGATAACCCAATGCGGCGATGGCGGCCAGCAGTTGGTTGTGGCTCACGGCGGTGTCTGCCATGACTTGCGCGCGGCTTTCTGGATAGGACACCACAGCGGCATTCACGCCGGGAATCTTTTCCAAAGCATCTTTGACATGGGTGGCGCAGGATGTGCAGGTCATGCCATTCACGGTGATTTCGGTCATTTTTTTACTCCATTGAATTTCGGGGTGCAGCAGGCATCGGCTTGGCGTTTTCGTTGGATGGCGTAGATGGTCAAGCCGATGAAAATCGCCAGCGCAGGCAGCAGCACATAGTCCAGATAGCCGGTCAGCGCGGACAAGCCGACCACACCGAGCAAAATGACCAGAACAGGGGTGAAGCAACACAGCGCCACGAGGGTTGTGCCAATGATGCTGACCCGCAGCAGTGTCTTCGGGTCTTTCATGATCAGTTCTTGACTGATGATGGGTAGCCCGCATCCTCGGTAGCCTTGGTCAGTTTCTGCACGCTGGTCTTGGCATCATCGAAGGTGACCACCGCTTCGCGCGTCTCGAAGGTCACGTCAACTTTACTGACGCCATCGACCTTGGAAATCGCCTTCTTGACAGTGATCGGACAGGCCGAGCAGGTCATGCCCGGTACGGACAGCGTAACGGTCTGGGTGGCGGCCCACACGGGGGCAACAACGGCAGCGAGGGCAAGGGCGGAAAGCAGCTTTTTCATGGTGAACTCCTGTGATCAATAGAAAAATGGCACGACGTAGGGAAATCCGAGCGCGACCAAAACCAGCACGGCCACGCCCCAGAAAATGAGCTTGTAAGTAGCTCGCACTTGGGGAATCGCGCAAACCTCACCCGGTTTGCAGGCGGCTGACGGCCGGTAGATGCGCCGCCAGGCGAAGAACAACGCCACCAGCGCCACGCCGATAAAGATGGGGCGATAGGGTTCCAACACCGTCAAGTTGCCGATCCAAGCGCCGCTGAACCCCAAGGCGATCAGAACCAGCGGCCCGAGGCAGCAAGCCGAGGCGAGGATGGCGGCCAGCCCGCCAGTGAAGAGCGCGCCGCGCCCGTTTTGAGGTTCAGACATACGTTTGTCCTTTCGAATCTGAATTGGATAGCTTAAGCTTACTTCCGTAGTTATGTACGGAGTCAAGCGATATGGAAAACAATTTGGAGAACCTGACCATTGGCGTTTTCGCCAGGACGGCCGGGGTCAATGTGGAGACCATCCGGTTCTATCAGCGCAAGGGCTTGCTCCCGGAACCGGACAAGCCTTACGGCAGCATTCGCCGCTATGGCGAGACGGATGTAACGCGGGTGCGCTTCGTGAAATCAGCCCAGCGGTTGGGCTTCAGCCTGGATGAGATCGCCGAGCTGCTGCGGCTGGAGGATGGCACCCATTGCGAGGAAGCCAGCAGCCTGGCCGAGCACAAGCTCAAGGACGTGCGCGAGAGGATGGCTGACCTGGCGCGCATGGAGGCCGTGCTGTCTGATTTGGTGTGCGCCTGCCATGCGCGGAAGGGGAACGTTTCCTGCCCGCTGATTGCGTCACTGCAAGGGAAGAAAGAACCGCGCAGTGCGGACGCGGTGTAGCCCGAGGGAACTACGCCTTAGCGTGCTTTATTTTCCGTTTTCTGAGGCGACTCCAACGTCAGAAAAGACCGTGCGGTCGACTTTTGATATTTCGTGCTGTCGCCTTCTGAAAGTGACACCAAGGCCCCGCAACGCGGGGCTTTTTTTGTCTCAAAACGCTTTCTCAAAAAAACTTTCTCAAATACCCTCGGGAGAACGAAATTTGAGAAGAAGGCCATGACCCACAGAACCCAGACCGCTAATCAGGTGGTCACCTGATGTTGATTGGCTACGCTCGCGTCTCAACTGTCGATCAAGACTTACGCCTCCAGCTCGACGCACTACAAGCGGCTGGATGCGACAAGGTTTTCACCGATAAGGCCAGCGGGAAGAAACTAGACCGCGCCGGCCTGATAGATGCACTGGCTTTCGCCCGCGAGGGTGACACGCTCGTCGTGTGGAAGCTGGATCGCCTTGGTCGTTCAATGAAAGGGCTGGTTGACCTTGCTGCCGAACTTGATGCGCGGAAGGTCGATCTTCGTTCGCTCACTGACGGTATCGACACCAAAGGAACCGCTGGACGCTTTTTCTTCCACGTCCTTGCCGCTATGGCGGAAATGGAGCGGGAATTGATCCTGGAGCGAACCAGGGCCGGCCTGGAAGCCGCTAGGCGTAGCGGAAAGGTCGGTGGCCGGCGTCCGGTAATGACCCCAGCAAAAACCGAGGCAGCACAAACGTTGCTGAGCAACGGGATGGACGCCAAGGAGGTGGCCATGTCCATCGGGGTATCGTTGCCAACTCTCTATCGACACCTGCCGGCGCGGGATCGGGAATAGGCCTCCGGCCGACCTGGCGTGAACCTGGACGTGATGAACAACTCCCACGGGTCAGGTAATGCGCCCCTGAAACCGCGTGTGTAGAGGGGGTGACAATTTGTCAGGGGGGACGCACGGATCGAGGTGGCCACCGACAAACTGGCGCGCTCCTGGACGTGATGAACAACTCCCACGGATCAGGTGATGCGCCCCTGAAACCGCGTGTGTAGAGGGGTGACAATTTGTCAGGGGGGCGCACGGATCGAGGTGGCTACCGACAAACTGGCGCGCTCCTGGACGTGATGAACAACTCCCACGGATCGAGGCGCTGGCCTTCGCCTGCTGACGCGAAGACGAAAAAAAGCCCTCAAGGCGAGGGCTTTGTAATAGGACGATCAGCGAGCGCGGTGCCACAGAAGTAGACGTGAGGGGGTGAGCACCTGGGCGAGTCTTGCGACTCCAGCCTGCCGCTGACCAAAGGTACAGCGGCGGCGATTCTACTACAGCGCTTTACCCCTGCGCCCGGTAATGACGTACAACACGTCAAAACCCAGCTGGTCGAGACTGGCCAAGGCCACCGCATCCGGGCAGCTCTTCCCTGCTTCGTAGTAGCACCAGGTGCGCCGGGAACAGCCAATCCTGGCAGCAGTCTCGGTGCCAGTCAGGTTGAGTCGAGACGCTTCCAGGGCTAAGCGCCGGCCGACAGCCTCTTTCACAGGGTATGCGCCTTTTTCGCTTGCAGCTTGGCCCCTTCCTCCTGGCTCAGCTCTGCTTTGACCTTGCCAACACCTCGGCTATAGGACACCTCGTAGCACTTGCCCACTACCGGCTCCTTCTCGAACAGCTTGCGATCATGCTGGACGATTCCCTTGGGGCCGAACTGATAGACATGCTTCTGGTCAACGTGCAGCACCTGTCCACCGTAGGTTTGCGGGTGGACGTTCTTGGCTGGATTAGTGGCGTCGCTCAGTTGGTGGATGCCTTTAGGCAATCCTGCCTCTGGCTGTACCTTCATGGTGACCCAGCCCGGTTCTCCATCTTTCCCCGCACCAGGTACAACCTGGTCGATCTGACGGCTGCCATTCAGCACTACGATTTTCACGCTGCCTTCGGGCTTCATGAGAACGCCGGCATCGCCGTTATTGCGGTTTGCAATTTTCATTACCACTTCAACTTCTCCTTGTTAGCGCGACATTGCCCGTCGCGGTTGTTGCTTCTCTGCCTGCGTCTGAACTTGCTCGAGGCGTTTCTGCTCGATGCGCTCCTGGTGCTTCTCGATGGCTAAGCCAACCTCCGACCGCACCTGGCGATCCAGGGCCTCACGGCCGAGGCTGCTTTTGGTGGCCAGGTCGTTGAAGTCCGTGAAACGCTTCATCTGGTTGATAGCTTCTTGTTGCTCAGGGGTCAGCTTATTGGCGCGGGCCTTCTCCGGGTCGATGGGTTCCACTCCAGCCGGATAGGCTTGCTCGCCTGGTGCGAAGATCGGAAAGATGGCCTTGCCTTCTACCGACTTCGCCGCTTCCTGGGCCTTAGTTCGGCCTGGGTTCTTGCCGTCAATCAGCTCCTGGTGAAGATCGTTGTCCCCGGCAATCAGAATTGGCTTGTCGGGGAACTGCTCGCGCATCTGCGCGGCGACATGGGGAAGGTTGCCCGAGTCAAACGCCGCAACGGTTGCGTAGCCAAGGCTTTGGGACAGCGTATCGGCCGTGGCATAGCCTTCGCCGATCACGATGGCAGGAGCTGCTTGCAGAGCCTCCAGGCCAGCGCCGCCGACGACATGGAAGTTCTGGTGTTTCTCGGTGCCCTTGGCAAACATCTTCGTGCCGTTGGCGCGAATTGACTGCGCAGCCTTGAGGTTGCCATTGCTGTCCTGTGCGGTCAGCAGCAAGTCGCCGGCTGTGAAGACCAGATTATCCGGGTTGGCCTCGCGCAGCGCCTTCGACTCCCTAGCATTTTTCCCAATGAGGATGATCGAATCGGCAGGCAAGCCCGCTGTGTCCGCAGGTACAACCTTGAGGTCGCCGGGCCTGGCCTCCTTGTTCTGGAGATAGGTGTGATCCGCTGTTGCTTGTGGTGCGATCGCCAGCAGTTCGCCGATCGCCTTAACTGCGCGGGCTTGATTCACCAGCCGCTCTTGCTCTCGCTGGGCTTGCCGCTGCGCAGCTTCGGCATTGAAAGATGCTTTGTCGCCCTCGCTGAGCGCGTAGCCCTTGGCTTTCCAGTTTGATTGGAAGCCTGTGCGGTGGTTCTGAATCGTACCTGCAGGAACGCCTTTCTCGCCGGGTTCCAGCTCGAACCCCCGATAAGCTCCCGAGGTGTTGCCCTTGCTTCCCCCCTCGACCGGGACTCGGTGCCATTTGCCGTCCATGATGGGGTGCTCTCCATCAACCACTAGGCCGGCTTCCTTCATGACCTGGGCGAACTCTTCTCGCGGCTCCATCGCGGGGGCCTGGCGAACTTGGTTCTCTGGCAGCCACTTTTGTAGCTTCTCCAGGTCTGCGCCAGGCTGCGCGTACCAGCATTTAGTCTGCTTATCGAAACCGATGGCGGGACGGCCGCTCTGTAGCTTGCCAGCGACCTGTTTGGCCTCGTCGCGCTGCTCGTATGGAACAGCCAACCAGGTCTTTTCCTTGGCCACGCTGGTACTGCTCTGCTCGCTACGGGCCTCGCTCTTTTCGAGTTCGGCTATTCGCCGCTGCATTTCAGGATCATTTAGAGCAAGCGCCACCTCGGCATTTTTTCGCTCTTCTTTGGCCGCAGAAATGTCCTCGTCAGTGCTGTTCGGGTTTTGTCGCACCTGCGCTTCTCGCAGTCGTGCTTGCTCGACTGCTTGCTGCATATCATCAGCCTGAACCAGCCCCTGGCCCTGGAGCACTTCGCGCCGGTCGCTGACCGCATCAGTAGCATCGAATATCTGCTTCTCTACCTGGTCAACATCCTGGTACATGGCTTCGGCGGCTGGCTCATGGCGCTGCCAGAACGGGTTGTTGTTGCCCATTGGGTGCATCGAATCCAGAACACTCTGCACAGTGTCTAGCTGCCGCTCGTTCATCCGGCCAATGGCAGGGCGAAGGTCGCTACTCAGCTTGTCCAGCACCCATTGCTCGGCGGTCAGTTGCTGCTGTGTGATTTCCTGTTGGGGCAACTGCTGTCCCTGCTCCATTTTGGCCTCCTGCTGTTCCTGCCGATGCCGGGCTGTGGCGATTGCAGAGTTGAGGGCGTTCGTCTGCCACTCATCATCCGAAGTCATGCCAGTGCCTGGAACTCGCTGCCCCTCGATGCAGCTCACAGCTTTACCGTCGCCGCTGTGCAGCTCGCTATGTACTGGGATCAATTTTCCGTCTGTATCCTGGTACTCGACGCGAATATCCGCCTCGTACTCGCCAGCATTCGACCAGCGAAGCATTGCCTTGAGGCCGTTAGCTTCGGCAGTGCGCTCCAGGGTCTGCCACGACTCCAGGGCGCTGTATCCAGGATTGGCGTTCTTGTGGGCTTCCTGGATATGGGCCAATACCTCGGCCTGCTCTTGGCCTAGCTGCGCGGTGTCCACCTGGTGGTCTTGAACTTGCTGCTGTTCAAACGCCAGGACGAAAGCCTGGATTTTCTCGGCATCCGCGGCTGCCCGGAAGATCTCAAGTGGATCTTCTTGCAGCACCTTGATCCATGACCCGACATACGCAACGTGCTGACCAGGATCGTGGCCAATACCCAGCTCGTTGCCCAGGATCATGCTGGAAATCTCTGCCCGCAACTCTTCCTTGGCGTACCCCTCCGACCCGAATGGGTTGGACAAGTCACGGTCAAGCCGCGAAGGGTGGCCAGTCCAATGCCCCAGCTCATGCAGTGCGGTCGCGTAGTAGTTGTCGGCCGAGGGAAACTGGCCGCGCTCGGGCATGGTGATGCTGTCGGTTGATGGCCGGTAAAACGCCCTATCACCGCCTGCATGTGTGATGCGCGCCCCTGATTGTTGCCGCTGACCGAAAACTGACCCAGTAGAGGCTGTTCTGCCGACTGAAAACTGACCCAGGTGTTCAACTGCTTCTGCTCAATTTTTGAGCAGGAGAACACAGGGTGATCAGTATGGAAATGATGGGCAAAATTCGCCGGATGTATTTCCGCGACAAGCTGTCGCTGCATGAGATAGCCAAGCGCACCGGGTTGGCGCGCAACACGATTCGCAAGTGGGTCAGAGCACCTGAGGCCAAGCCGCCGGTCTACCAACGCCGCGCGATCTTCAACAAACTCAGCCCTTTTCACGCCACGCTGGAGCAGGCGCTAAAAGCCGATTCGCTGCGGCCCAAGCAACAGCGGCGCAGTGCCAAGGCGCTGTTGGCGCAAATCAAAGCCGAAGGTTATGACGGTGGCTACAGCCAGCTCACCGCGTTTATCCGTGCCTGGCGAGGGGGACAGGGCAAGGCGTCGCAGGCCTTTGTGCCGCTGACCTTTGCTCTTGGCGAGGCGTTTCAGTTTGACTGGAGCGAGGAAGGCTTGCTGGTCGGCGGCATTTACCGGCGTATGCAGGTGGCACATCTGAAGCTGTGTGCCAGCCGTGCGTTCTGGCTTGTGGCGTATCCGAGCCAGGGCCATGAGATGTTATTTGACGCCCATACACGCTCGTTCGGCTCCTTGGGCGGCGTGCCGCGCCGGGGCATCTACGACAACATGAAGACCGCCGTCGACAAGGTCAATAAGGGCAAAGGCCGGGCGGTGAATGCGCGCTTTGCGGTGATGTGCGCGCATTACCTGTTCGATCCGGACTTCTGCAACGTCGCCGCTGGTTGGGAAAAGGGCATCGTTGAAAAGAACGTGCAAGACAGCCGCAGGCGTATCTGGCTAGACGCCCAGGACTGCCAGTTTCACTCCTTCGAGGAACTCAATGCCTGGCTGGGCCAGCGCTGCCGCGCGCTTTGGAACGAGCTGACGCACCCTCAATACAGCGGGCTGAGTGTGGCCGAAGTGCTGGAGTTGGAGCGCGCTGAACTGATGCCTGTGCCAGCGCCATTCGACGGTTACGTCGAGCGGCCTGCGCGGGTCTCCAGCACCTGCCTGGTCAGCGTCGGGCGCAACCGCTACTCGGTGCCGTGTGAGTATGCGGGTAAGTGGGTCAGCAGCCGTTTGTATCCGACGCGAATCGAGGTGGTGGCTGACGACGCGCTGATCGCCAGCCATGTCCGCTTGCTGGATCGCGACCAGGTCAGCTATGACTGGCAGCACTACCTCCCGCTGATCGAACGCAAGCCCGGTGCGCTGCGCAACGGCGCGCCCTTTGCTGATCTGCCGGCGCCGCTGCGTCAGCTTAAGCACGGTCTGGGGCGTCATGCCGGCGGTGACCGGATCATGGCGCAAGTTCTGGCTGCCGTACCGGTCGCCGGGCTCGATGCGGTGCTGGTGGCTGTTGAGCTGGTACTGGAAAGCGGCAGCCTGAGCGCCGAACACATCCTCAATGTCGTGGCGCGCCTGGCCGCGACCGAACCACCACCCAGCGTCGAAACCCACTTGTCGCTCAAGGAAGCCCCCGTCGCTAACACGGCGCGCTACGACCGCCTGCGTGGCCAGACCGAGGAGATCGGTCATGCGTGATTTGATGGCGGAACTCAAGGAGCTGCGCCTGCACGGCATGGCCACGGCCTGGGCGGAGTTGACTGCGCAGGGTGAGTCGAACACAGCCTCGTCCAAGTGGCTGCTCGAACACCTGCTGGAACAAGAGCACACAGATCGCGCCATGCGCTCGGTGAGCCACCAGATGAACATGGCCAAGCTGCCGATGCACCGCGACCTGGCCGGCTTCGACTTCAGCGCCTCCAGCGCAGACGCTCGTTTGATCAGCGAACTGGCCAGTCTGGCCTTTACCGACACCGCGCAGAACGTGGTGCTGATCGGTGGGCCTGGCACCGGTAAAACCCACCTGGCCACTGCGCTGGCCGTGTCCGGCATCACCCGGCACGGCAAGCGCGTGCGCTTCTACTCCACGGTCGATCTGGTCAATCTGCTGGAGCGCGAAAAGCACGACGGCAAAGCCGGGCGGATCGCCCAAGCTCTGCTGCGCATGGATCTGGTCATCCTCGACGAACTGGGTTATCTGCCCTTCAGCCAGGCCGGCGGTGCGTTGCTGTTTCACCTGCTATCCAAGCTGTACGAACACACCAGCGTGGTGATCACCACCAACCTGAGCTTCGCCGAATGGTCGAGCGTGTTCGGCGACGCCAAGATGACCACCGCCCTGCTGGATCGGCTGACCCACCACTGCCACATCGTCGAAACCGGTAACGAGTCCTATCGCCTGCAACACAGTAGCTTGGCGGCCCAGGCCAAGATCAAATCACGGGAGCGAAAGCGTAAGGGCGGCCAGGAACCGGAGGACGATGAGCCGTTCTGATTTCATGGCGACGACGGCCTGCTACATGGCTGCGTGTGGCAGGTCTTAAACAACTGAACTGGGCTAGCGAAGGAGTGGGGGCAACAGCAGCTGCGCTGGTAGACTTATCCACAGTTGCTGGTAACAAAATCAGCAATCCGCCCTGGGTCAAATTTCAATCGGCAGGGTGGGTCAATTTTCCATCAGCGCCAACACACTAAGCAACCATCAGAAAATTTTGACTGTACGCCAAAAAATTCGCATCTACCAGCATCTAAACAGGCGTTGCAGGGCAATCGCATGAACGCCTGCCGATTTGAATGAGTCCTTTCCCAGCGGGCATCCTGAGCGCCTCTCTACTCAGGATGCCCTGCAATGTCGCATCACATACCAATCTCCGATGTTCTGGTCGCCATCAATGATCCCCGTCAGCAGGGCAAGATTCGTCACGACCTGGTCGAAACACTGGTCGTGGCTATCTGCGGCGTGCTTGCCGGCGCTGACACCTTCATCGAAATCGAACTCTGGGCTGAGCAGCGGCTGGACTGGTTCCGCCGTATTCTGAAACTACCCCACGGCATTCCCTCACACGACACCTTTGGACGGCTATTCAGCCTGATCGATCCAGAGGAGTTCGAGCAGGCCTTCCGCTGTTGGGTTGCGGCGATCCTACCGGCCCTTTCTCCGCAAGTGGTTGCCCTAGACGGCAAGACCAGTCGCCGCTCCGGCAAGAAAAACACGGCCCCGTTGCACCTGGTCAGCGCTTTTGCGGCTGATTCAGGGCTGATTCTCGGGCAGAGGGCGACCTCCCAGAAGTCCAACGAGAAGACCGCCATTCCTGAGCTGCTGGCCACACTGGCGCTTGAGGGCTGCACCGTGACGATCGATGCCATGGGTACCCAGCCGGACATTGCACAGGCCATTCTCGATCGCGGGGCGCACTATCTGCTGGCCATCAAGGGAAACCAGCCGAAGCTGGCCGAAGCGATCGATGACTTCGCTGACACCTTTTTGGACGGCGACCCTGCCCGGGTACCCCATGCGCACTTCGAGCATGTCGAGAAGGACCATGGCCGGCTGGAGGTTCGTCGCTGCCATGTTTTCGACCAACTCCAGTGCCTGCCACAGCCAGAACGCTGGCCAGGACTGCGCACTTTCGTGATGCTGGAGTCCGAGCGGACTGTGGGCAACCAGACCAGCCTGGAGCGCCGTTACTACATCAGCAGTCTTGCTCCGGATGCAGAGCGCATCGCACATGCCATCAGGGCGCACTGGGGCGTGGAGAACCGCGTCCACTGGTGCATGGATGTCATTTTTGGTGACGATCAGATGCGGATCCGAACCGGGCATGCTGCCCACAACATGGTCGTTCTCAAGCAACTTACATTGAATTTGATCCGGTTGGATCCGGTCAAGCGCAAGGGTGGCATCAAGGCACGAAGGCTGATTGCTGCAACCTCTGATGATTATCGGGCTGAACTATTAGGTCTCAGGTGAGCTTCATGCGATTGCCTTGACAGGCGTTGTTGATTATCATAAAACACTGACACTGTATTATATAATCGTGCTTTTGTGTTATTTTTTTAATATTTACTGATTACGTACTTGCTTAACCACTCAGTTGCGCTAGAACTAATAGACGCGAAATTTAAATCTCTAATTTTCCAACACTTAGTAAAACCTCGTTTGCCATCCCACTACCATTGTAGGAGCAAATCAGGAGACATAAAAAATTAGCGGTAGCGTGCCTGGCCCTCTAGATAAGTATTGGAGACTGTAATGAAGTTTGAAAAGTCACAGACAGCAATCGACCACCTGACTCCCGAGCAACACCGAATTACCCAGGAGGCGGGCACCGAAAGGCCCTTCACGGGCGAGTACAACGACAACAAGGAGCCTGGCATCTACGTCGACATAGTGTCGGGAGAGCCACTGTTCGCTTCGACGGACAAGTTCGATTCGGGTACTGGCTGGCCCAGCTTCACCAAGCCGATCGTTTCGGCAAACGTGAACGAGGTGCGGGACAGCGCACACGGCATGGTCCGGACGGAGGTCAGGTCAGTACACGCAGACAGTCATCTCGGCCATGTGTTCCCCGATGGTCCTTCCGACCGCGGCGGTCTGCGGTACTGCATCAACTCAGCGTCCCTTCGCTTCATCCCGCGCGACGAGATGGAGTCCGAGGGATACGGTGAATATCTCGATCAAGTAGAGGAGGCTTAACATGCATCAGCGCGCTGTTCTCGCAGGAGGATGTTTCTGGGGCATGCAGGATCTGATCCGCAAGCGGCCCGGCATCATCTCGACCCGTGTGGGTTACACGGGCGGCGATATTCCGAACGCCACGTATCGTAATCACGGCACGCATGCCGAGGGGATCGAGATTGTCTTCGACCCGACAGTGACGAGCTACCGGAACATCCTGGAATTCTTCTTCCAGATCCACGATCCGACGACGCTGAACCGCCAGGGCAATGATCGTGGGCTCTCCTACCGGTCGGGCATCTATTATGTCGACGAGGAGCAGAAGCGCGTCGCCGAGGATACGATCGCCGATGTGGATGCCTCGGGGCTGTGGGATGGCAAAGTGGTGACCGAGGTCCAGCCGGTCGGCGAGTTCTGGGAGGCCGAGCCCGATCACCAGGATTATCTGGAGAAGCGCCCGGGCGGCTACACCTGCCACTTCGTCCGTCCCGGCTGGGTGCTTCCGAAGCGCCAAAAGGTTGACGACGTACAGCCAGCGGCCGGGACCGCGGCGGAATAGGCTTCACTGCCGTTGCCACTGCGCCGATCCGGTCCGCAATCTTCGTGACCGCGTCGTTCAGCGACGCGGTCATCGAACCCTACTTCAGAGTGACGGCTCGTTCCAGTCAGTCGCCATCGCAACACCAGGATCGCAGATTTATGCCAGACCTCTCGTCCTTTCCGATCACGCAGCGCTGGCCGGCATCTCATCCCGATCGCCTGCAACTCTACGCAGCCCCTACGCCCAATGGCGTCAAGGTCTCGATCATGCTTGAGGAGACTGGCCTGGCGTACGAGCCCCACCTGATCGACATCTCGAACAACGAGTCGAAGGATCCGGCGTTCGTGTCGCTGAACCCGAACGGACGCATACCGGCGATCATCGATCCGGCTGGCCCTGACGGTAGACCCATCGCCTTATGGGAATCCGGTGCGATCCTCCTCTATCTGGCCGACAAGACGGGTCAGTTCATCTCCACCGAACCAGGCCAGCGTTACGAGACCCTAGCGTGGGTGTTCTTTCAGATGTCGGCCATCGGGCCGATGTTCGGTCAGCTCGGCTTCTTCCTGCGATTTGGCGGCAAGGACTATGAGGACAAGCGGCCGCAACAGCGCTTTATCGACGAATCCACGCGTCTGCTGGGGATTCTGGATCGCCGGCTGGAAGGCCGCGACTGGATCGTCGACGACTATTCGATCGCGGACATCGCGACGCTCGGCTGGGTGAATGCGCTGGTGGAATTCTACGCTGCGGGTGACATCCTTGGCCTCAGCAGCTTTTCGAACGTCCGCGCATGGCTTGGACGCGGGCTGGCTCGACCGGCCGTCCAGCGTGGCCTCCACATTCCCGCGAGGCCAGCATGAGCATCATCGCCGCCTATTATTACAACGAAGGCAAGCGAGTTCGCGAAATCGCGCTCGATGAGCACGTCAAGTTGGGCGAGAGTCGCTCGGGCTTCTGCTGGATCGCGCTTAGCGAACCCACCCCCGAGGAACTACTCGCGATCCAAAGGACATATAATCTTCATCCGTTGGCGATCGACAACGCGATGCACCCGCTGTGCCCGCCCAAGCTCGAGGTCTACAACGATGAGTTGTACGTCGTCGCGCAGACCGCCGAGCTGGTCGGCGACCGGATCAGCTACGGCAAGATGGCGATCTTCACCGGTCACAATCACCTTATCACCGTGCGGCACGGCAATGCCGGAGCGCTGGGCAAACTTCGGGAGCAACTCGAGGCATCGCCGACGCAGTTCGGCAAGGGTGTCGACTATGTGCTGCACGCGATCTTGCATCGCGTGGTCGACCAGTATCTGCCCATCTTCGAAATGATCGAGGACGACGTCCTGGCGATGGAGCGACGGTCGCTGCACGATTTCCTCGGGCCAGAAGAGGTGGCGCGAATCTTCGAACTAAGGTCCGAACTCACGCGGTTCCAGCGCACGCTCGGGGCTATGGCCGAGCTGGTGCGAAAGCTCGTTCGCGGCCACTTTCCCTGCATCAGCGCCGAAATGACACCATATTTCCACGACGTCGCGGACCATGTCCACCGCGTGCAGTCCATGGTCGACGGCCTCCTGCTTGTCCTGTCCACGGTCTTTGAGGCCAGCAGCCTTCTTGAAGCGCAAAGGACGGGGGTGATCACCCGCCAGCTGGCGGCTTGGGCGGCAATACTGGCAGTCCCGACGGCGATCGCTGGAATATACGGCATGAACTTTAAGCACATGCCGGAGCTGGACACGGCCTACGGATACTTTGTCGTGCTCGGAGTGATAGCGATATCGTGCGTTTTCCTATTTGTGCGCTTCAAGAAGGCTAAGTGGCTGTGAATACTGCCCATCGTTTTCTTCGCCGTCATCTGACGGTTACAGCGGGCCTTATACGGAAGCTTGTCCAATCCAACTCAAGATGAAGGTGCGTCCATGACATAGCAGCTGACCGACGCTCTACAAGCAGTTCAGTCCTTCATCGCCAAGGGCTAAGACCGCGAATAGCGCGTCAAGGACAGCAATCTCGTCGATCTCGAGCCAGGATCAACCATCGGTCCGTGCGGCATCTGCGTCGACGCGGCGTTTCGCCTCGGAAGCGGTGATGATGGCGATAACGCCTCCACCCTCTACGCGATCACCGATCCGGCGACCGAGCATAAGGGCCTGTTGATCGACGTGTTCGATGAAATCTGCTACCGCGACCCAGTTCAAGAGTCGGGACCTCAATGTAGAAGAAGTTGACTAACGAGCATTCGCGTCATCCGATCAAGCAAGCTGGAGACATTTATGAAAGCCATTGGTTACAAGGTTCCGGGACCCATCGCCGCGGATGCCGCGCTGGTCGACATCAATCTGCCTCGGCCTGTCGCTGCAGGATACGATATCCTGGTTGAGGTGAAGGCCGTCTCGGTCAACCCGGTCGACTACAAGGTCCGCAACAGCACGCCGCCGGCAGATGGCGATTGGAAGGTGCTGGGATGGGATGCCGCCGGGATTGTGCGCGAGGTCGGCCCCGACGTCACGCAGTTCGAGTTAGGCGACGAGGTCTATTATGCCGGATCGATCACACGGCCCGGTACCAATGCGGAGTTCCATCTCGTCGACGCCCGGATTGTCGGTCACAAACCTGCGTCGCTCTCCTGGGCGGAAGCGGCGGCGCTGCCGCTGACGACGTTGACGGCCTGGGAGGCGATGTTCGACCGCCTGGACGTGGCGAAGCCCGTACCCGGTGCGGCGGAGGCGATCCTCATCATCGGTGGCGCGGGCGGGGTTGGGTCGATCGCCGTCCAGATCGCGCGACAGCGCACGGACCTCACCGTCATCGCCACAGCCTCTCGACCGGAAACCCAAGAGTGGGTAAGAGGGCTTGGAGCTCACCACGTCATCGACCATTCTCGTCCGCTCGCGCCACAGATCGCCGAACTCGGCATCGGTGCTCCCGCTTTCGTCTTTTCGACCACACATACCGAGCAACATGTCGCCGACATCGCCGAACTGATCGCCCCACAAGGACGGTTCGGACTGATCGACGATCCCAAGGCATTCGATATCATGGTTTTCAAGCGCAAGGCGGTGTCGATCCACCACGAGCTGATGTTCACGCGGTCGATCTACGGCACGCCCGACATGAATGAGCAGGGCGAGATTCTGGATGCGATGGCAGCGCTGGTTGACGACGGCAAAATCCGCACGACGCTGACCCGGCGACTGTCGCCGATCAATGCCGCCAATCTGAAGACGGTGCATGCACTGATCGAAAGTGGCGCGGCTAAAGGCAAGATCGTCCTCGAAGGCTTCTAACGACCGCGATCGCCAAACATCTTGTCCAACCTCAAAAAGCCGAACGGGTTATGCCCCAGCGATGAGAATCCCATGACCAAATCTATTGCCACCGCCTCGATCAACCGCGAAACCGCAGTCGCCCTCATCGACGCGGCGCTCGCTGCGGCCCGTGCCATCGGCATCCCGGCTGCCGTCGCCGTCGTCGACGCCACCGGTAACCTGCGCGCGTTCGAGCGCACCGACGATGCGCCGTTCCTTACCGTCGATGTTGCCATCGACAAGGCCTGGAGTTCCGCCTCGTTTGGGTTCCCGACCCATGTCTGGAACGACTATGTGACCAACGATCCAAAAGTGGCGCCGCTAGCCTATCGCCCTCGGATGGTCGCTGTCGGCGGCGGTTATCCGATTCTGGAGGATGGGAAGTTGATCGGCGGCATAGGCATCTCCGGAGGCAACTATCAGCAGGATCAGGATGCGTGCGTCGAGGCACTCATGAAAATCGGGTTCCAGTTGCCAGCCTGACGACTGTGAGGCCATCACCGGTGGTAATGGCCAACAGATCCAACCTTTGAGAGGCCTAATGATGGAAGCGTTCGTCGTCTTTACGCGGGAAGAAACCAGCGACCCACATGCACTCGCAACCTATTCTGCAGGCGTCGGACCATCGTTCGATGGTCACGACGTTACCTTTCTCGCCGCTTATGGCGCGATCCAGCATTTGGAGGGGCCGCCCATCGAAGGGGCCGTAATCTTGCGTTTCCCGACGATGCAGGCCGCTCGCGACTGGTATGACAGTCCCGCCTACCAAACCATCGCTGCTCAACGCTTTGCCGGTTCCCGTTACCGCGCCTTTATCATTGAAGGGCGGCGGTGACATACCGACAGAAGCACTTCGGCGCTGACCACGAGGTATCGGCGTGTGAACTCGCATCTTGGGAATCTGTGGGGGGGACCAAGACAGCGGCGCTAGGGGCTCATATCGTCGATCGGATCAGAGAGTTGCTCGGCGAGAATGGGTTATCTATTGCCGAGCTGACGGAGCGGAGCCGCCCTCTCCCAACGGATTGATTCAATCGTTGACGCTCCTCCTATCCGGATCCGGGTTTTCGCACGCTGATCAACAGAGTTACAGCGCGCAACGCCTGTAGTGGGCATCAGGGGATGGGTGGCAATCAGGATGATTGCCCACCTTCCAACGATTAACCTTGCTCAAGTTGCTTCACTAGTCGCTCCGCGTCGAGATGGAAGTCCGAGAAAACAATGCTACCGCCAGCGTCGATAACCGTAAACCACGGAGTTCCTCGTGTGCGGTAGTCTTCCATGAAGGTTGGAAACGGCGAGCCGGTCGGTTGCTCGTCGTGACCGAAAACGATAGGAAGCTCATACTTGAGCTGGTTCACGCGCAACTTCTCGAAGGTATTCTCATGCGTTCCTTCGAAGACGGTCTGGATCACTGCGAACCCCACGTCTTTTGAGCTCAACGCTGCATGCAACTTTTGTAGCGTCGGAAACCCATGCAAATGGCAACCTTGGCACCAATGCTGGAAGGCAAACAAGATTTTCGGGCCGGGCCCGATATCTGACAGTTTGAACGGCGCGATACTTTCCCCATCTTTGCCAATCCATTTTTGCACCCGCAGCTCAGGCGCTTGTCGTTCGATCTCGTTCATCTGATCCTCCAACCCCGATACAGAAGCTTAGTGGATGATCGCGCGTCGCGACGGTGCGCGAACGTCCGACCTTATTTTCCCTATTTCCTGAAGCCAGAATAGATCAGATCGACATTTCGTCCTTAATATACTCAAGCTGCCGGCGAGCGCGAACTGGGCAACCATGCGCTGGTGAGCCTTGAGCTTTGCACGCTGCCCATCCGTTTGAGAGCGAACCTGCAACTTCCGCTCCGCATACCGCAGATCAGCGTACGCAGCCTTGGGGTTATCTACCCTATAGCCATTGGGTATTGGGAATCATGCTGGCCTGACGCTATGTTCGATACGCGATTTTTTACGATGATAGAGCATCTGTATCTGATTTTTAGTCGATTGGCTTATTCGGCGGATGTGCGGGCAAATGCTTTACGCAGAGTACTGAAATGAAGGCCGGCTTCGGTCTGCCGTATCGAGCAAGAGGGGTCACTATGGTCACCAGAGGTTTCACCGGTCGCGGTTCAGGCGACCAGTCCGATCGGATTCCGCCAGGTCAGCATCTGGTGGAGGATTTCCCTGTTCTGTCGGCCGGCCCTACGCCGAGGGTAGAGCCCTCCGACTGGAAATTCACAGTCAAAATTGGTCCGAAGCCCGTCAAAACGTGGAATTGGGGCGAATTCAACACTCTACCAAAGACCCAGGTGACAAAGGATATTCACTGCGTCACCTCTTGGTCCAAACTGGATACCGTTTGGGAGGGTGTACTCATTGAAGACATCCTTGCAGATGCAGAGCTTGATCGGCCTACCGATTTCGTCTTGGCGCACTGCTACGATAATTATTCGACAAACGTCCCTCTGACGGATCTGCTTTCCGGGAAAGCGATGGTCGCCCTCAGTTATGCGGGCAAGCCACTTTCCCGCGATCATGGGGGGCCGGCGCGTCTTCTAGTGCCGCACCTTTACTTCTGGAAATCCGCCAAATGGGTGAATGCGCTGCAATTCACGACGCGTGACGAGGCCGGCTTTTGGGAGCTGCACGGCTATCACATCTACGGCGATCCGTGGCGCGAACAACGATACACCCATGACTGAAAACGAAGCGCAAGTCCGTTCGTGGCAATCATGCGTGATCGACGACATCATCCAGCAAACACCGAGTATCAAGAGCTTCTTCCTTCGGTTGAGCAAGCCGTTCGCGCACACCGCAGGTCAGCACGTCGATATCCGGCTGACCGCGCCCGACGGCTACAGTGCAATGCGCAGCTACTCGATCGCGTCATCGGCAGTTTCGACCCCGATCGTCGAGATAGCTATCGAGCGCATGCCGGATGCCGAAGTTTCGCCGTTTTTTCACGACATCGCGGCGATTGGTGACGAAATCGAAGTTCGCGGTCCGCTCGGTGGCCATTTCCTTTGGCCTGAGCCTGCCATAGATCCGGTTCTGTTGATCGGGGGAGGCTCCGGCCTCGTGCCGTTGATGGCAATGATCCGGCAGCGCCGCGCATTGGCCCAAGCCGTTCCGACAGCGTTGCTCCTGTCCGCACGAACCGCCGAGGACGTTCTCTTCTCAGAAGAACTTCATTGCATCGAAATCAGCGATCCGGCGTTCGTCCTGGCGCTCGCGATTACGCGCGAGAAACCGGTTCGCGCATCGGACTTTGCGCGACGGATCGACGGCATGATGGTCCAAGAAATTCTAACCAGGCTTCAGGGAAAGCCGACGCAAGTGTTCGTCTGCGGGTCTAACGGATTCGTCAACATCGCAACCGATAGCGCGCTGCTGGCGGGCTTGGACGCCTCCATCATCAAGACGGAGCGCTACGGGGGCTAGCGGCGCGAGCTATCTCACGTCGCGCCGATCGTAGACGTGCGCCCTGGGAAGCTTTGGCGATCAACGTGAACCGTTTTGCCGAACACAGTCTTCGTACCCCCCGGCCTCTAGAACGCCTTCGCTCGCGATACCTGGCTCGACATCAAGCTCAATTTGAAAGTTCCTGCACTATCCGTCGTCCTGATATGCTCGACCAGCATGATGGGCGATTCGAGCGGGACCGCTTCCGTCCCAATCGAGGCTCGGTTACCTTAGAGCATCGGCTCGGCGCTACAGGAGGCGCGTGCGGCCTCTGCCTGGCGGTGAAAGCACTTTGGGCCATGTCGCCTGGATAGCGGCCAATCGTCAGCATCTGCTCCGATGTCGGCCAAGGTGCAGTCGCCATCTTTGAACGCCGCGAATTGGAGATCAACGCCATGACAGCGATCCGCGTGCAACTGCCGGAGATGCAATATGACAACTGATGTATTGCTGTACACCACGAATTGGTGCCCGTTCTGCCGCCGAGCGAAGGCGCTCCTCAAGGAAAAGGGCGTGCGATGGAAGGAGCTCGATATTGAGGCGGATCCGGCTCACCGGCAGGCCATGGCGGAAGCGTCGGGGCGAAGCTCCGTGCCGCAGATCTTCATCAATGGCACCCTTATCGGTGGCTCCGATGAGCTATTCGCGCTCGATGTCAGAGGCGAGCTCGACAAACTTCTCGGGCGCAACCCGCCTGCCACCTGAGGAGGTGCGGCTTGGGGCAGCCAGCCCGCGAGCCTTCGCCGGTTGATGAATACAAAAGGAGAGTCCGTTGGTCTCAGCCATCTGGAAAGACACTACTATCGCCACAAGCGACGAAACAGTCATCGTCGAGGGAAATCACTACTTCCCACCGTCAGGAGTCGACCTGAGCCTGCTTGAGATGAGCCCGCACACATCTGTCTGTCCGATCAAAGGCGCCGCGCGCTTCTTTCATGTTCGCGCGGGTGACGCGCTCAACGTGAACGCCGCTTGGACCTATCCCGCCCCCACTCCGGATGCCGAGGGTATCCGGGATTACATCGCTTTCTGGAAAGGCGTGGACGTTGCCTAGCAGACTGGACGGACGACTTCGCTGATAGCCATGCGGGCGCCGACATCTCAATTATCCTGCCCACCCCGGGCCTCGTCGGCTGCAGGAATCTGCCCGGCACCTTAGCGCGACCCGGCACTGGCGGTCTCGCACCCGCCGCGCCTCTGTTCTATCAATAAGGATGGATGACATGGAGCATTCCGAGTTCGATGCCGCTTTCGCGAAGCTTGCGGAGGGATACAGAGAAGGGACTTATGAAGGCCGGCGTTTCAGCTTGATCGTCCGGCGATCTGGGGACGGACGTCGCAACAGTCTGTTCGCCAGGGAGTTGGACGGGACTGACATTGTCAGCTTCAACCTCTTCCGCGTTACATCAGATAGGACATTGTTGAAGCCGTGCGAAATGTCCGCCGAAAAGGTCGTAGCGTTCGTGCTGGAGTTCCGACCGGACACCTGACGGGCAGAAGAAGATCCCGGCCAACCGGCGCGCCTGCGACGGCCGGCTATCTAAGGCTGCGCAAGCCTATAGCCGCAGCTCATTGCACTTCGTCTGGCGAGGAATTCAACATCGATACGTCGCCATCCGCGGGGATATCGGTACAGGCGCCCGTGTAAGCCAGATTGAGAAATCCTAAGCGATGACTAACACCAATGACGCCACCCTTCCGACACATTCTATTCTTGAGGAATGCACAGCGATGGCTGTCGTCAACGCTCTGAAGATTATTCTGAAGAACAGCTACGCGATCTACCTTAAGACAAAAAATGCCACTCGGGCGCATCCCGCCCCTACTTCAGGGACTTTCACTTGCTTCTCGCTCTGTCACTCACAGCATCGGCACGCCCATGACGCATGGTATCCAGGCCTCATAATTTTCCCATATAACCTTCTTGTCTTTTGCGCACCCAGAAAGACTCGAGGCTTTAACTGGACAGATGAGCCCTCGAGGGTAGTGTTCACCTGATTGGCTTTCTCATATCTGATGTTGATTCGCACAGTGTGCCAACCAGGTGATAGTTTCAAAAAACCTGCGCTTCAGAGCGAATTAGACGATCTTCGATAAGAGCGATCCGCCTCAAAATCCAAAACATCTAACATTGTCCTAGAGCCATATTTGTACCTAGTACTATGGCGCTCCCATTAACACATTTGATGATGCACAGAAAACTTAGCTCATGATAGCTTTCAGCTAACAGCTATTCGGAAGCCCGAAAGGATTCAACCGTTTAAGCGTGAACCGTCGATTATAAATACTTTCGTAAGTTAGCTTTAAAGGACGCTTTTAGTCCTTGTAAATACGCATTACGACTCCACAGCTACCAAATCCATACGGCGCCAGCAACCATTAAAACACCCGACACTACTAAAACAATAGTAGAGGCGCGATTGCTGCCTTTCAAAGTATGACCAACACCCACATCCATAACTAGGTGTCGAATTCCGGCTACGAGATGATAAATAAATGAAGAGTATACCAACCAGAAACTAACTTTGCCGAAAGGTGAAGAAAAAATCTCCTTGACTTCATTAAAACCCTTTTCTGACTCCAACGATTTGCTCAGCATATACAGTATCAGTCCCAGAAAAATAAAGAGCATAATTCCTGAAATCCGGTGCAGAATCGATGTAAGCGCCGTGAGAGGAAGCTGAATGGTTCGAATATCAAGATTAACCGGCCGCTTTTTATTCATTTTGACTCCAGTCAACAATTCTAGTGGGGGATTTCAGTTTTCGATCTCATTCATCATAGCAGCTGTAACTAAGGCTGGCGGCGACAATAATGGAGATATTCGGGGCTTACGTTGCATTTTGAGGTCGCAAGTGCATGTGCGTAAATTGAAGCAAATTGCAAGGTTATGCCCAATAGGTAGCTAGCTTATTAATTTAACAAAAGTGACGTGTGTCGTTCTGCAGGGCATGCTGTTCCCCAACCCTGGAAAACCTATCCTCTTTAACACGTCAAAGTCGATTGATAGGCTTGCTGCAACAGCTATCTGCCCGGTTGAAGTCGAAGATCGATGTATCTGTAGGGTTTGGAAATAAATGCGGGCGCCCACCGCACTCACGGCTCAGTTACCATTCTTTGTGCATCGCGGCCGCGCGGCTAGTTGGTAGCTGTTCTAAGCCTAGTCAGTGCCGCCCTTCGCCCCAAGCCCCATAGTCAGATTTGAGAAATGACAGTAGGCGATGCCGCAACGCGCTTCATCGACCTATGTAAAACGACTCCTTTATCGAAATAGTGCACTCATCGCTCTCCACGGCGATCCCTTCATCGCGAATTGCACCGCCCAAGACGATCTGCACTGAAATCAATACTTTCTGATGCCTCTTGATTAGAGATGCCAGCCATAATCATCTCATCGCCAACGCATACGGCGTTCGGCAGCCAACACACTCTCACTCACTACTGGAAGCTCAGACATGAAAACCATAGGCATTGAAAACTCGAAGTCCAGCGTACAGGCCCACTTAACGCTTGGAACCAAAACTATGGGGCTAGGTATCTATGGCGCGTACTTGGCTCTCGCTATTATTTACTTCTGGTTCGGCGGCATGAAATTTACCCACTACGAGGCCGAGGGCCTGGTTCCACTGGTGAGCAACAGCCCGCTTTTGGGATGGGTGTATAGCATTTTTTCGGTCGACATGTTCTCCAGCCTGCTCGGCATACTAGAGATTTCGATCGGCACTCTGATCGCAGGCCGCATGCTGTCGCCCAAACTATCCGTGGTAGGAGGCGCTCTGTCTGCAGGCCTGTTCTTCACAACCCTTAGCTTTATGTTTTCCACTCCGGGCGTCATTGAGCCTAGTTTAGGGTTTCCGGCGATTTCCGTTGCGCCAGGTCAGTTTCTGCTTAAAGACTTAGGGTTGCTTGCTGTTTCGATATTTGTGGCAGGCCATTCGCTGGTTGAACTGGAAAAACGTAAAATTAATGCATAATTTTTTCAATGGCTTAAGGCAGTAATGCCTTAGGCCTTTTTGCCATCATTTTCCCCCGCCAGATCTTTCAACCAGTCACGAGGGCTCAACCCCGTCTTGCGTCTAAATGCGCGAGACAGCGCCGAAGGACTTTCGTAGCCGACTTGAGCTGCAATCAGCGTAATCGAGCGCCCTTCTCGCATCAGCTTCTGAGCCAGGCTAACTCGCCAACTCAACAAATAATCAGCAGGCGTCTGTCCGATGACACTCTTGAAATGCACGGCATACGCAGCGCGTGACATATTTGACTCACTGGCCAGCTCTGCTATTGACCAGGCATGTTCCGGGGAGTTGTGCATCTGTAAAAGCGATCGGGCAAGCCGCATGTCGGCCAGTCCAGCCATCATTCCGGTGCGCAACTGGTGATGATCGAGCAGGTAACGGAGCAACAGAATGATTAGGAGCTCAAATAAGCGCTCAAGCGCGGCTTCCCTTCCACAATGCACATTTGCCGCCTCGGCAAACATCCACTCCAACGTGTCTGCCAGCATGGGCAGATCATCGAGTGCGAGCACCAAACAGTCCGGTAATGAAGCCGACAAAGGATTATCAATTCCGCCCTCAAACTCCATGGAAGCACACAACAACTTTGCGCCATCGGACTCACCCGCAAACAATTGATGCTTGGCGGGGCGTGGCATAAAAATCAAGCTAGGGCGAGTGAGCTGCAAATCCTTGCGATCGGGACCAAGCAACGTCACGCTGCCGGCCTGAAGCAGATGGATATAACCTCGCCGCTCGGCGCCATCGTAAGATGCAGAGCCGCATAGGTCGCCGTCATAGAACAGATTGGCCCGCACGCCGAACCGCGAGAGCAAATTAGACAAACGATCCATTGGCCGATCCTTGACGAGTCAGAACGCACAGACCATACCATCTGCGTTGTCGTTCAGTGCCTGTAGCGAACATGCCGGCGTAAATCAGCCAACGGATAAAGTGATCACTGAGCAGCTCAGCCTCCCTTTCCAGTTCGGCTGTTAAAAAAACAACACCGTTGTTTGAAAGCACCAGCAAATCAAGTGCTCACTCTTCTATTTTACGGGGTTGTACGCCGGAATCCCAGAAATTTCCGTCAGCCCAGCTCCAGTCCCGCCACGAGCGCATCCAGGTCGATGAACTTGCCGTCAGTCTGGAAGGTGTAATGCCCGTTCAGCAGGATGTGCCGCCAGGCCGCTGGCGACATCTGCGTGATCAACGCCAGCGCCTTGGCATTGCCAGCTGCCTCGTACTTCGTCAGCAGCAGGGACAGGATCGCCGAGTTGTAGAAGATGATCGCGTTGCCGATCAGCCTGGCGCACTGGTTGCTGATCTCGATTTCGATGTCGGTGCGGCCGGTCAATTCCTTCTTCCCACCGACTTGGGCGATGGTCGAGCGTAGCTGGTGATAGGACTCAATGCGGTTCTGCGAGCGGTGAACATTACGCTCCAGTTGCGGGTCGCGCAGGTAGCGCAGTGTGTAGATACTGCGGATGAGCTTGTCGAACTCGAAGATTGCGCGCCGCGTCGGGTTCGGCGCCGTATAGGTGCACAGCTTGCGGATCAGCGTGCCCTGCGTCATTTCCTTCAGGCCCAGTGTGGCGACGATTCGGTCGATGTTCGCCTTCTCACCGACGATGAGTTGCCGGTCGATCTGGCCAGCCGGCCGGATCAGGCATTTCTCGTACAATGCCAGATCATCGGCGCAATACAGCTCCTGCAACTGGTCGTCGAGGTCGGTGAAGCGCGGCTCGAAACGAAGTCCGAACCAGTGCAGGATGGCGAAGTTGGCCTTGTTGATGCTGTGCATGTCGCCGGTGATCGCGCTCGGCACGATGTCCGACGTGTTGCGGTACCAGATGTCGAACACGTGGTGAGCCTCGTACTCGTGTGCGCCTATCAGGTAGCCGTTCAACGGCACGTGATTGCACAGCAGCGTGTAGGCGACGACGCCCTTGCCGCGGCCGAAATATTTGCGCGAGTAGCGCGCCTTCACAGTTGGTCGCTCGACGCCGAATTTCTGCCCATCAACGGCACCGTACAACGAATCGAGGTCGAACGAGTAATGCGGGAAGATCGGCAGTGCGGCGATGGCGTTGCTGATGCAATCGTTGGCCACATGTAGCGTCGCCTGGCGCAGGTACTGCTGGTAGGTACTCTCCAGGACGTGGTACGGGATGTCGCTGGTACGTGCCATAACCTGGTTGCCGTGGTTCATGGCTTGGGCAATGATCACCGCCATCAGACTGTCGGCGTCGGCTACCTTCTTCGCATAGCGTGGCTGCAATGGTGTCAGCGCCGACAGGAACTGGCACTGGCCGTTGACGAAGCGAAACACGTCGGCGACATCGCAGTATGGCAGTTGCTCGTAGAGAGCTTGCTCGCGCGCCTTCTGGTTCTCCCCCTTGGGCTTGCGCCAGGTCAGTCTCTGCGTGTCCTTGTCGTATTCCAGGTGCGTCAGCTTGCCCTGTTTCAGCTCGCGATTGAACGCCACCCATTGCGCACGCAACTCGGTCGCCAGTGCATCGAGCTGGGCACTGACCGGCTGCCGCAGGAAGGGGATGTCCATCTGCGCGAGCACGGCGGCTTTCTCGTCCATCGAAACCAACTCGTCGGACAAATGCCGGTGCTGCAAGCTATCGTCAATGTAGAGCTCGCCCGCCTGGAAGCGTTTCCTGACCTGACGGTAAAGCCAGAATTCGTAACGATCGGCATGCAGGCCTGTCGGCGTGCCTTCGGCATCGAACATCAGCAGGTACGGACGCAAGCGTTTCGGCAGCGTTGCCGCCGGACATTCGTCGAGTGGCCGTTGTGATAGGCGCTGCTGCTTGGCGAACACGCTCTTGGCCCAAGTCAGCGCCGCGAGCCATGGGTTATCGGGGGCCGTGCCGGCGAAGTCGAGCGCGACGTACAGCGGCCGTAGATGGCGTCGAATGCGTTCGGCCAGGCCGTCCACCGCCTGCCAGTGCAGCGCCAGTTTGTTCAGTGGCTTGACGCTCATGCGCTGCGCCGTGTTTTGCAGCAATTCCCTGGACATGATTTTGTAGGCGCGTTGGCGCACCTCGCCGAACGGCGTCGGATCGGCCACGCTGTCGTCCACGTACAGCGACAGCAAGCGGCCAACCTGCGGCGTTTCCTGATGGCGTCGCAGCTGTTCGGCGACAAAGGACTGTTTCGCACCCGTGCGGCTCTCGTCCTCAAGTTTTTTCATGTGGAAGGCCATCGCGTCGACCAGGTTGTCGGTGAGCTGCCGGTAACGTACCCAGGCATAGCACAGCAGGTAGAGCCGGGTCTGCTCCGCCTTCAGGTGGCGCAGGTCATGGACGGTATAGAAGTTCGCCAGGCTCGCGTAGTACAGCAGGTTCTGCTGCGAGATGCCGAGCTTGGGCAGCAGCGCCTTGGCGATCCCGTGCAAGGACTTCAGCGTGGCGCGCTTCTCGCGCTCCCCTGCCATCTGACGCCAGCCGAAATCTTTAGCGTCCTGCTTGAGCGCTGCCAGTTGAGACAGGGTGTCGTCACGCACCAGGAGCTGGCCCAGCGCAGCTTTGGCCGATTCGTCCAACACTTCTGCCAGCAAGCCGCCCAAGCGCCTGCGTTCGGTGGACAGGGCTTCACTGACCAGCTCTTGTAAGGTGGTGTGGCCGGGCCGGATGATTTTGTGCTCGCTGAGCCAAACGATCAGTTCGGCGGCCACGAATCCTGGCATTACGTCGCGCCGCACGATCTGTTCAGCCTGCTGTGCCAGTTGCGGCAGGAAGCTAGCCGCCCACGACCGGTAGCCGAACAGTTCGGCGATCTGACCCCTCTGGCTGTAGTGCTCATGCTTGGTGATCGCCTTGCGTTCGAACGCTTCGCCGTGGAAATAGCGACTCAGCACGAAGGCGCAATCGTCCTCGACCTCATGCCAATCGAAGCGGAAGAAAGCATGCTTGGCCTTGAAGTAGCCGATCTGCAAGACGCAATAGACTTGGGCCTGCAGGCTAGGCCGGCTGCTGGCGAACGCCAGTTCAGATTCGGCCAACGCCAGGTATTCCAGCCGCTGAGCATCGTCGAAGTCCGGTAGGCCGTACAAGGCTTCCTGCTCTGCGTCAGAAAAGACGGTGAGTAGCTTATTCTTGTTGCTCATCGACCGTCCTTCCCGCACCACGCCAACCTGCTCGCGTCAATGTTTCGATCAACGTAGTGCGCTTGACATTGAAGTTGCGGCACACCGCCGCCTTAGACATGCCGCCATCGAGCGCGGCGACGATGGCGTCCAGCTTCTCACCAGTGATCGCCTGCGGCCGGCCGCCGATCCGGCCGCGTTTGCGTGCGGCGGCCAAGCCCGCGACGACGCGCTCCTGAATCAAGGCGCGCTCGTACTGCGCGAGCGCACCGAACACCTGGAACAGGAATTCGCCCGAGGGCGTCGTAGTGTCCAGGTTCTCTGTCAGCGAGCGGAACGCCACCCGCTTGTCCTTGAGCGAAGTCACAATGGCGAGCAGGTGCGACAGCGAGCGACCGAGCCGGTCGAGTTTCCACACCACCAGCACATCGCCGGCTCGAACGAACTCAAGCGCCCGCGCCAAGCCGGCACGGTCATCCTTCGCGCCAGAGGCACGATCCTCAAACAGGTGACGCGGATCGACGCCGGCGGCGAGCAGCGCGTCGCGCTGCAAGTCCGTGCTCTGGCGGTCGGAGTCCGACGACACGCGCATGTAGCCAACCAACATAGGCGGATAACCATCAAAAACAGGTTTCCGCATAATAGTGAATAGCGATAGAGTTTTCCGTACATTTTTGAGGGGGTGTTGCACAGGTAGCACAGCGGCGGCTGACAGCCTGTCGCAAAACAAATGTTTTACGACACCTCCTTGAGGTTGCCGCGTTTACATCATTACCTGAACAGGTATAAAATTCCGTCATGACAAACAAAGAAAAACCGCTCGAATGGATCGCGAGCAGCCACAAGGATTTGATGGCGTTGCCGTCCGACGTGCGTCGCCGTTTCGGTTACGCGCTCTCGTTGGCGCAGATAGGCGATCAGGATGACGCAGCAAAGGTGCTCAAGGGGTTCGGTGGTGCCGGCGTGCTGGAGGTCGTCGAAGACGATGCCGGCGGCACCTATCGAGCGGTATACACGGTCAAGTTTGCGGAAGCGGTGTTCGTCCTGCACTGCTTCCAGAAGAAGAGCAAGAGCGGAATCGCCACGCCAAAGGCCGACATGGACATCATCCGCGCTCGGCTGAAGGTGGCCGAGGTATTGGCACAGGAGCTACGAAATGCAAAAACGAATCATTGAAGGCGTCGAGGTTCAGCGCAGCTCGGGCAACGTCTTTGCCGACCTTGGACTGCCTGACGCTGAAAAGCTCAAGATCAAGACCGGCCTGGTGGTCGAGATCAGGAGGGCCATGCGCGCCCTTGGGCTGACTCAACAAGCGGCGGCCAAACGCATGGGCATCCCGCAACCGAAGGTGTCGGGCATGATGCGCGGCGACTTCACCAATCTATCCGAACGCAAGCTGATGGATTGTCTGAATCGCCTCGGCTACGACATCGAAATCAAGGTACGGCCAGCAGCCGAGCCGATCGGGCATCTAACGCTCGCAACCGCTTAATCGGAGCTCTCCTGATGGCAGCCCGCATCACCGACGACGAATGGGACGAACTGACTCCCGAGAATTTCGATACCACGGCACTGCTGCGTGCAGTCGATGCCGTGGACGTGCTGCGCGGCGATTTGAATGACAGCGCAGACGGCGCACCTCCGCAACTGCGCACCGACCTGTTGAAGCTGCATCAACTGGCAATGGCCGCGTTCAACGAGGGATCACGCAGCCGAGTGGCTGAGCTATTTGATCTCGCCGTGGATCTTCAGGATCAGGTTGATCATCTGATGACCTCGCTGGAACAAGTGCAAGAAACCCTGTCCCGGTTGACGGCGCTCTACCCAGAAAGCCTGTCCTGAATGTTCTTGGAGACAACCACATCATGAGCCGCAGCCGCCGCAAAACGCCCATCGTTGGGCACACGACCTGCCGTAGCGAGCGCGAGGACAAGAAACTCTGGCATCAGCGCTGGCGAACCCACGAGCGCACCGCGCTGGCCAGCGCGTCGCCGGAAGCTCTATGCGCCCATCTGCCTCTACTGGAAAACCAGGTCAGCAACGTCTGGTCGATGGGTAAGGATGGCCGCTCCTACTGGCCCATCAAGCGCCAGGCCGCCACGGCGGATCGCATTGCCAACCACAAGGGACGCAATCCGCAAGAGCGCGCCTCCCTGAAAAAGCGTCTGCTGCGCAAGTGGATGAGCAAATGAACCTGTCCACCATCGAGGCGCTGGCTATCGCTTGGGCGCGAATCGCTGAAGAAGCAGAACTTTCAGCCGGCTACGAGGGCACGGCGACGCCAGAGGCGCATCGGGCCTGCGAGGTGATCCAGGAGCGGATTCGAGAGCACGTCGTCGCCACCAATGACATGCGGCTGTTCGGCCTGCTGCACCTGCTTGGGCAGGCGTCGCTGCGCATGGAGCAAGCGCTGTGGCCGGAAGAATATGCGCGGATGACCCGCGAGGTCGAGGAAGCTCTCCGAGAGGCCGACGACCCCAACGCCAAGTCGTACACCCACGAAGAAGTCATGCAGGCGATGCAGGAACGCATCGACCGAGCGCGAGACAAAGCCATGTTGATCGGCTGACGGAAATTTCGGCGGTTCCGGCTGATCCAAGAATCTTGGCGTGACCTTACCTCCGCTCTACCGCTGGGTGCCAGCCTCGGCGCACGCCTAACCACCCAACTCAGAAAGGAAAATAAGTTGGTAAAACGCATTCCCGTATCCGAGCTTCGTCTCGGCATGTACATCCACAAGCTCGCCGGCTCTTGGGTTCGACACCCATTCTGGCGCGGCAGCTTCCTGCTGACCGAGCCTCAGGATCTCTCTGCCATTCGAGAATGTGGCGTCGGGGAGGTCTGGGTCGACTTGGCCAAAAGCCAAGTCGACCCAGAGAGCCCAGAGAGCCCAGAGAGCCCAGAGAGCCCAGAGAGCCCAGAGCCCAGAGCCCAGAGCCCAGAGCCCAGAGCCCAGAGAATTGTCGGAGGAGCAATCTCTGCCGTCTAGTCCACTAAGCAAGAAAAGTGACGGCGCAACCTCAATGGAGAGCGAAATGTGTTATGCACGGAAACTCTGTCTTGCGGCCAAGTCCCAAGTCATGGACATGTTCCAGGAAGCCCGGCTTGGCAAGGCCGTCGACCCAAGCACGACGTTGCCGCTGGTCGGAGAAATCGCTGCCTCGGTGCTGCGCCAACCTCATGCCCTCATCAGCGTCGCACGCATCAAAACGCACGACGATTACACCTACCTGCACTCGGTTGCCGTCTGCGCCCTGATGCTATCGCTGGCCCGGCATCTCGATCTAGACGAGGAGCAAACGCGCCTGGCTGGCATCGGCGGACTGATGCACGACCTAGGCAAGGCCGCGATGCCGCTGGAAGTGCTTAACAAACCAGGCAAGCTCACCGATGCCGAGTTCGCCATCATGAAGCGCCACCCTGTGGAGGGCGCAAAGATGCTGCGCGCAGGCGGGGCCGAGCCCGGGGTGGTGGACATTGCCCTGCACCATCACGAGAAGATCGACGGAACCGGCTACCCGGATCGCTTGGCCGGTGACGCCATTTCACTCCTGGCCCGCATGGGCGCAATCTGCGACGTCTATGATGCCGTGACGTCGGAGCGAGCCTACAAAAAGCCGTGGGACCCGTCCGCGGCGATGCGGCAGATGGCCAAGTGGGAGGGCCATTTCGACAAACGCATCTTCCACGCCTTCGTCAAGGCCGTGGGCATCTACCCCGTCGGCTCCTTGGTTCGCCTGTCCTCTCAGCGTCTGGCCGTTGTCGTTGAGCCGGGAATGGAATCACTGCTGACTCCCAAGGTTCGCGTGTTCTTCTCGCTACGCTCGAGAGAGCCGATCCCGATGCAGACCATCGACCTGGCGGCCACGAGTTGCAAGGACAGTATCACTGGCCCCGAAGACCCGACGCTCTGGAACTTCAAGAACCTCGACGACTTGTGGATGGAATAGCCCCCACAAAACGACGGCCCCGTGAGGGAGCCGTTGAACATCGTCGAGCGATGCCCGTCCAGGGAGGGATGGCCGAGCTCGATTCTCCAGAAGGTAGCTGGTGACACGAGTGTTGAGCCCACCCAACTAGGGTGACGGAAATTTCTGGGGTTCCGGCTTACATCCCCAGCATCGTAGAAAATGGAGTTTCCTTCAGGTTCACTCTGCTCAGTCTGAGTCACGGCTGAAGCATCCTGGTACTGGGTCATATCAGAATCTGCTACAGCATTTACAGAGCCTAAAGCACCGACAGCCATCGCAAGTGCAGTAGTGAGAGCAAGACCGCAGCGCTTACCTGCAGGACCTTGTTCTACAACGACAGCGGAAGTGACACCAAGGCTATCAAGTAGCTTTGATTTCCATGGAACTGATGCAGAAGAGATATTAGATTCGCTCATGCGGAACCTCTTCTACTGGCCGATGGCTGGAATGAAATGCTCTGCCTCTGTGCTCGGATTGAGCACTACAAATGGCAATCCGCTGTGCACTGCCTCAAGCGCCGACATGGCCAATTTCTTCAGCACCAGTGACCCTTGCGCACTGCTTAGGTGAAGGTCGTACCCACTCAAGGAGGCTTTAGTGGCGGACATGGCCAGCGTTCCACCTTCAGCAAGCGAGTCTTGGCTGAGGATGAGACATACAGGCTTTTTATCAGCGTCGAACCCAATGGCCAATGCGTAGCTATCGACCTCGACAGATGCGCCCGATAGTTGTGAATTCATGAAGAACACCTCAGCACTGTTCAGTTAAAAAGTTGGTGATTTTGAATCGTTAACCCAGAGCCCACAGAGGAATACCCCTTACCAGAGAAACCCCCTGGCATGCTGCTGGATGGGAGAATTGTTCATGCGCCAGCTTAGCCAGACGTCATTACGGACTAAGGCCCCAAAAGGGGCCTGAAGAGCTATCTAACGGTGCTTGCTATACGCGGTTTTTGTATTGATATGCGTCTTGGCGTAGGACAGCTCTGACGGCGCGGGTACGGGCGGAATCCTGAGGTCTACCCATCGGGTCCGGTGACGCTACTGTTCGGGCTTGAGCGATGACACGAATGCGCGAGCGCATCCAGTTAGCGTCGGCGGTGTAGGTGGCGCCGGGATTGTTTGCCAAAAGTGCTGAGATCTTTTTCATCAGCTCAGCGGTCAGAATCACGCGGCCAAGAATGTGGAAATCTGAGTGCTTAAGGGATGCCGCATCTTCCACGCCCATAGCTGCCAAATTGGCTGGGATACCGGCGCACAAGCGTGCCGTCCCGAAGATTTTCTTTGCTTCATCGAGCAGCTGACCAGCGTTCAAATCACCGCACTGGAGAGGCACGATTACCCGAGCACCTGCAGCAACCCAAGTAGCAACTCGGGCGGCATGCTTGGTCCACAGGAGGAGTGTCGCAGCCTGATCGCCAATGACATCCGGTGCGACGATACTCAATCCCTCGGGGCGAGAGGTCATCATCAGAATGCTTTCGTATACATTGAACACTCGCTCCCAAGCGACAGTTTCACCTTTCTGAAAGGCCGCAAATGCGCCCGAATCCACGAAAGCGGTACCGCCGTTGTCGAGGTGGCGGGGGAGCACCAAGAAAGTCTTTGAGAGATCCAGCAGGGTTGCAACGACCCCGACCGGGACGCGCTCATCTACAGCAGCGCGAAGATCAGATTTGGCAGACATGCCAGAGTGAAATGCTAGATCCCAAGTAAAAGACATTCATACATCCTTAGTGCAGAGAAGCTCGGTATACCGAACGTCCAGGGTTAGTTGGAGGGCGTTAATTGACTGGTGGAAGTGATGGGCTGCCACGTGTGATTCCAGTCTGCTTCCCGAGTATCCCGAGCCTGACGAATCGCTAACGCGTTCGCTTCTTCCTCACTATTTGCACGTACCTCAATCACGATGGTGCGAGTAAAGGTTTCGATGACTTTGGCTTTGTATAAGGTCTGCATGCGGGTCTACCGTGGGTGCTGAGCCAGATAACCAATATACCTTTTATGGTATATTTCGGACACACAAATATTCCTTTTAAGGAAGATTCTGAAGATTGGGTTACACATCCCCCCTCCGCATACGAGAAAACCAACGCCGTATACCCACGCGAGACATCCACATTTCACGTACGTGCGTGCACATCAAATGCAGCCCGGTACCTGGGTGAGCGCCAGCGCCATCACATTGCGAATGGACAGTGAATCCATTGGATAGAGAGGGGTGCGTTTTGCCGAGAGGAAGACCGATTGCGGCGACTTCAGTAGATCCCCCGCGACATTCCCCATTGCCCATGACCGCGCCTTTTAGGGGAGTACCTAATGTAGGCACCCATAAATAGACCATCCTCCCCAGTAGACGCCTCAGATCAAAAACCAGTACCGCCCCCTCCGGGGGCTGCCTGGACTGCCCAACCATCTGCATACATTCATCAACATCTGCAGAGCTTGATTGCTTTTGATCTTCCCAGCGGGCCCGACCGCTCAAGCGCATTGCGCTGCCAAGCGCAACCCCAAAGGGGGGCACCCTTGGGCTGGAATGGAGGATTGTGGGAGAGGGCTGTGTGTGATGCTTCGCAGTTCCCGCTATGAGGCTTTTAAGCGTCAACGCTAGAAGCCTCACTGTGTTCTCGCTGAAGAGCTACAAGCGTTAACTCAAAGCAGTGGGGCCCACGCATTGGTGCGTTGACCTGGTACAGGGTGAGCACAATACAAGCGTTGGCATAAAAGCATTCGCTAACGCTCATAGGGTCGACCCAAAGACAGTGCGTTGAGATTGACCTGTAACGGGGTATCGAACGACTGAGAACCACAGAGTGCGATCAGCAGTGGTCGCACTATTTGGACAACGCTCACCCATGCCACCCCAATACTGCTCGATGAAGTCTTCACCGTATTCTTCAGTGGCTTCCTCTTTGGTCATGACTTCATCTTTAAAAGGATGCTCGTTTCCAATCTGCTCAACGATCCTAAAACGCATTTCATAAAGTAAGTCGTCGTTCAGATCGTGATGAGGATCTGAGTGAATCTGGCTATCGAACGTTGGCAATGCATCCAAATGCATTCGGTTTGCAATGGACTGCAGCGCTACTTTTTCAGCCAGTGCCGTCATCGAATCCAACATCGCTGTCAGCTTTTCAACTGCACCTGGGCCATCCCCAAGAAAGATCGTCGGGTTGTCGAGGACATGGTCCAGCACAAGATTGCGCAAATGATCGCTGGTGAAGCGAGCGCTTGAAGCTTTTTCGTTAACGCTGTCCATATCGCTGGCCATAAACTTTCCGGTTAGCATGTATTTGCAATGTACAATATCATAAGACGATGTCGTTTTATGAGGTCACGCTAACCTGTGGCAACACAATCCGGCGCTAACTCTAGAGCTTCATAGCGTCACCGCATGAAACGCTTTTAAGTCAACGCTTTAAAAGCTTCAAAGCGTTAACGATGAAGCCGAGCAGCTGAACCCTGACTGGACCAGACGGTTTTCCAGATATATCCCAGCGAGAGATACAGGGCGTCCAAAGGCCGCCTGCGGCGGGGAAGGGGTAAAGCAGCGGTGTGAAAGGTATAGGCGTACCTCAAAAGTACGCGTTGCCCAGTCAGCCCCCGAAGGGGGCGGGGCGTTCTTGAGTGAGGAGGGTCACTTAAGGAGGATGGTCTAAATTCAGGAGCCGGTCGTGACAAATCTCAAAAATTACGAATTCCAACCATTGCTGCAGGGCCAAGTATGCGTAGACCGCGAGGAGAGCGGGGTTTTCACGGCATTCCATGCTGTGGCCACCGATAACCACGGCCTTCGTTGGATTACCCTCGACCGCAAATCCTTCGCCGCGCAAGCTGCCATCAATGGCTATTGCGCATGGGTTGCTCACAATGAGGAGGCCTCGTGGCACCCAGCCTATGCCGTAAGCCAGCGTCAGCTTGGCCAACTTGTGGCCCACCGCGCTTCGATCCTAGCGCTGGCGCCATCAACCCCGCTCATCAAGATCGCGATGCTCTCGATCAAAAACGTGTTGAGCACGGTCATGAACGACGACATTGGACAGGTCATCAAAGGTTTGTCCTGCCTGGGCCTCGATGTCGGGAACTCCCGCAATCGCCATGCTCTACAAATCGTCATCAAACTGGCTGAAAAAACAGCCTGTGAGCACCTGCTCGATGGCCTGTTGATCCAGCCTCTGGCGCTGGATGGTTTCGATAACGCCACTCGTTGGATTGACCAGATGGCCACACCACTCTTTCTGCTGGAGCTGGCGCGCTTGGCATACACCGACGATGTGGCCAGCGAGCTTGCCGCACGTACCCGAGCCACTGTGCCGTGCGTGGCCCCGGATTCGATGGTCTCAATGATGGCGCTCGAAGCATGAGCGCTGTCGCAATCCCGAAAAGTTACCTGGTTGAAGTCAGTGCCAAATTCAGCGAGCGCGCTGATTTCCAGCAGCTGATCAAACCCGTCTTTGTGGGTGAGCGGGAGCTTAAAGAGCTGCTCGCGGAGTTCCGGCTTCTGAGCGGCAAAAGCTACCCCCTTGATGGGATTCATTCCTTTTACTCGGAAGAGCAGCGGTTCCCATTCAATCGCCTGCTTGTCCTCAAAAGTGAGTCGAATTTCGGTCTGCAGGAATCGGTCGATACACTTCTGGTCAACCTCTGTTCATTCGTGCGCTACAACGCCGCTCCACCGAGTCAGGCGCACGACAATGCTGCAAATTTATAGGATCTCATCCCCATGCGTCAGCCAATCGTCCTGCAGGTTCAAGGTCTCGGAATTCCGGTTGTAGCCAGCCCCGCCTCTGAAAAAATCGAGCTGCGCTGGTCTTCAGATCCGGACATTGACGCTGACGCTCCGGCCTACCTTTTCCGCGACGCTAGAGAAATTGAGAAGTTTCTGACCTTTGCGGTTGATAAGCGCTTCATTAATCAAAGTCTGCTGCTACCGATTCGCGTGGACGCCGACAAGGACGCTATCTCACTTTCTCGCGCTAGTGCCGAGGATCAAGGCGTAGACGCCGTGAATTGGGACTTGGTTCGTGTGGGCGTGGTCATCAACGGTAATTCGAGCATGGGACCGGTCAGCGATACCCTGGAATGGATCGGCACTCGTGAGGAGTACCAAGCCAGCGCTCATATGCTTGAGGCTTTCCAGCATGCCGCCCACCGTGAGATTTCGAACCCCATCATCATCACGCACAACGAATCTCATCAGACGCTGGCGGCGGCTGACTTCATGACGGCCTTCCACAGCAGCATCAAGCCTCAACTCATGAATGCGCACCAAGTGCTGGAGCAGATGACCAGCGAGCTGCACACGCTCGATGTGGACGCCATAAATCCAGATCGCGCAGCGAGCATTCTAAAGCAGCTGCAGAGCGCCCTGATCGACGCCCGCCATCAAGACAACATCCTGCGCGAAAGCCTAGGCATGGACACCAAACCATTATCGGACCTGGAAGCACAGCAGCACGCGTCTCAGCCATTGGAAACCGCGACACCCGGTTCCTCTGTGACGTTGGAGCCTGAACCTGAGCCCAGTCCTGACCTATTTCGAAGCCCTCGCTTGGGGTGATTCCACGGAGTGACGCGGCATGCCCGGTCTTCAGTCCCTGCTTGAAAAGTTTGTTACGACTACTCACGGCTACACCACAGACAGCGAAACAGTCTTCTCACATCCCCTCACAGACGCCCGTATTGCACTCGCCACCGATGACGAGACCATACGGGCGCTGGCCGTCTACGGCTGGAGCGTCGCTGAGCCCAGCCTGGAGCCTAGCTTTAACGTGTTGCCGGCACTGCAGCGAACATTCCCTGAACTGCTGAGCCAGCATCCTGATGAACTAGATCGGCTGCTGGCGCCTGACAGCGTGGCCAAACTAATCGAAGCGCAGCAAGTTGAGCATCGTGGCCGTATGGCGCGCTGGCTCCTTGGGCGCAGTCGGTCCACTGGCAACACTGAACTGGCCAAGTGGACACGTGAGGCCTGCGCGGACATCGCTATTCAATCGAGCCATCCGCTGGCGCCAAGACAGGATCGGCCAACCTACATCCAAGGCCCTGAGTCATTGGGCCGGATCACTGGTAGTGAGCTTACGGGTTACCAGCTCTTACTTGTCGCCAGTTCCAGCGGGCGCACTATGTTGTCCTCCGCGCCAACGATGGATGAGCTGTTTGCACCCAACGTCGAGTGGACTGCAGCCCAGTGGAGTGCCTACGAACAGTTGCTACGCGCAATCCCTTGTTCAGCGCAAACCTTTGCAACTCAGGTGAACGCGCTGCGCGCCGATGCTGCCTGTCACAGCCAGCACCTGTGGGCCATTCAGCAGGGCACCGCCGCATACCTCGGTACCGCTACCGATGATCTACGTAGACGCTTTCGTCACTCCCCGTCATCGCAATGGCTTGATAGCGCCAGCGCTGAAACTGGGATCTCCCTGAGGAGTGCAGGCGGCATGAACCGCCTGATCGATCTTTACATGGTCGAGCACCTCACTGATTCAGAGGTGCTTGAGCACATTGTCCCGGCTATGCGTGACGCAGACTCCGATTTTGCTGAATTGAGCGACACCGCACTCGCAGCGATTTGGCGCAGCGCCTACAACCCGATTCTTAACTCAGTCCTGCGCGCTTCCGCCGACGAAACGGTGAGGCTGAGGGTGGGCGAGACTCCACCTGCTATAAAATCATCTCCTGAGGCAATGCGTGGGCTGCTCTCCAGCTACTACGGTGAAGCGCCAATAGCGACACTCGAACTGGCGGACAAGCTGCACCTGGTGAGCACCGTTGATGATCTGCCTTCCAGCCTGCAGGATGAGGTTTACCTAATTGGCGGGCGTGACAGAGTCTCGGGAATCACCTTTGAAGGGGCTGTATACCTCATTGGTGCCAATACTGCCCCTGAAGAGGTGTGCAGCGTTTTCTTGCATGAGGTCGGCGAGCACGCCGCTCTGCGATCCATGCTCGGGCGCGATTATGGCCGTATCGTCCAACGCTTCAATCATCTCCTTAGCGAGGGTGATACCTACGCGGTTCAGGCCTCTATGCAAGTGCCGAACTCCACCGCTCCCTCCAATCTCGATAGCGAACATCTTGCTCACCTGATTCAACTGGCAGCGGCTGACATCGAGGCCAAAGAAGGGGGTGAGGGTGGTTTCGACTTGGGCCAACGCTGTATCAGGGATTTGCGCACCTGGTTGTATCGCACACCACTGATGCGCGAACTGGAACGCCAAGGCGAGCTGGAGGATTTCAAGCTCGATGCCCATGACATCGCTACCCTGGCGCGTGAAGCGGTCGACTTCCACGTCGCGGACATTCAACACAGCACCACGGAGCTAAATCAGTGGGACTCGAAGCTCGATAGCGATTTTGTTTCTGTCCTGCACAAGCAGACGGTAAGCGAGCGTGTTGATGCGCTGCAGCACCTGCCGCTTGAGCAACAGATAGCGTACGTCTACGCCCTTGGAACAATGCAGGCCACTGATGGCGCCGAGACACTTGTGCGCATGGCTGGCGCAGTAGCCGAGGCCAGCAATAGCGCTGACGAGGTGACACGCCTGCTGGCAAGCGAAGTGAGCGCTCTAACTCTGCGACTGAGCACTCAGTCCAGAGCCAGTCGTCATCTCGACACACAAGGGTTGTTTGCAGCCATAAGCGGTACCGATACGCCATCAGCTTCAGTATTAACGCTGATACGCTCGGCGCCGAATGGTAAGTGGGTCGCCGAGCATTACCAAAATGGGCTTGGACTGACGCTGCTAGAAGATTTCGACACCAAAGAGGCCGCTGTCCAAATCCTGGGCCAGCACCATTTCCCCGTTCAGTCGAAAGAGTTGGACAGCGTCATCGCTCGATGGGGCTCTGCAATCGCAGCTGAACACCGTCAGCTCGACAGCCAAGCGTTCAAGCGCTGGTTTGCAGGAAGTGTGACGCGTTACAGCGACGGTACCCCGATGGTGCTCTACCACGGTACCGCTAAGAATTTTTCTAAGGCCAACGGTATTTTCTGGGCAAGCGCACCAACACCTGCCGAGCAACGCCCAGCGCCAGCACCGGCGCCGATAGTTGAATTACAGAAGGTGGAAACACCATTTGACCAGTGGTTTGGTGCCTCGAAGATAGTGGATGAGGGCGGGAAGCCACTCACGCTTTATCACGGCACCTCGGCCAGCTTCAATGCATTCAAGGTTAGCCTCTACGGCGCAATCGGTGCCGGGGTATACACGACACCGAATGCTGGCGACGCGCAAATCTACGGAGATCGATTGGTTGATCTGCACGCCAACCTGGTTAACCCGCTGATCGGTACATTCGCTGAAGTCCGCGCCATGCAGTATGCGAATGAGACCTCCGAAAAGTTCACTGAACGATTGATCGGTCTGGGATACGACGGAGTCGCAACAACTGATGCCACAGGTCGGTTTGACTACGTGGTTGCCTTCCAGCCTGAGCAGCTGAAGTCGGCCAGTCAGAACAACGGTATGTACGATCGATCGAACCCAGACATTCGCTTCCGTGACATGCCACAGCACGGCTCGCCGACCGAAACAGTCGCATTCAAGAATTGGTTCGACGGCTCCTCGATCACTGACCAACAGGGGCAACCGCTGGTTGTCTACCATGGCACTGATGCTGACTTTACGTCATTCAAAGCCGGTCCCAACTACTTCACGACTCGGACGGATTACAGCTACATCCGAAATTGCGATGTAGTCATGCCCGTATATTTGAACATCAAGAATCCATACCGACCGGAAAGTCAGCATGAGATCGAATCCATCCGCTCTAACCCTGAACGCTATGAAGAACTGAAGGGGTTGGGGTACGACGGGATGCTCTGGTCAGCACCTGGCAATATGATGAAAGGGGCCTCTGGGTGGGGCAACGATCTACCGCAGATAGTCACGTTCTATCCGAATCAAATCAAGTCGGCCATCGGGAATGTTGGCAGCTTTGATCACGCCAGCAATGACATCCGATTCAAGCAAAAGCATGCAGTTCAGACTTCTACCCCTGAATTCCAACAGTGGTTTGGCGAATCCAAGCTGGTGGCGCCCAGTGGCGAGCCTATGGTGGTGTACCACGGGACGAACATGGACTTCAGCGTGTTCAACACCAACTCTGTTCAAAGTCGTTTTCCGTACTCGTTCGGCTTCCACTTCACTGATCAACGCAATGAGGCCAGTACCTACGCGGACAGCATTACCAATGCCGCAGCTGGCTTCAATCCTGACTCGCCATATGTGAAACCTTCCATGGAGGGCGGGAACGTTATGCCCGTATTCATCCGGGCAGAGAACCCACTGATCATCAAAACTGATCAGCTGTCGGCCTCAATCGAAGCAGACATCAATCGCGCCGAGATCGTTACCCAGCTCGAAGAAGCGCGGGCCGCTGGCCAACCCTACGACTCAGTAATCATCAAACGCGAGCGTGGCGATGAATACGACGGGCTCAACGTCATCGTCTTCAATCCAAACCAGATTAAATCTGCTATTGGCAATGCTGGCAGCTTTGATCGCGCCAGCAATGACATTCGGTTCAAGTTACAGCACTCAGCCCCGCTGACCAGCCTGCCTACCTTCAAGGACTGGTTCGTACGATCCATGGTTGTTGACGCGGCTGGCGCTCCACTGGTCGTTTACCACGGGAGCCACAAAGACTTCACTGTGTTCGAGCAGCAAGAAAGTGCTCACTTTGGTTTCCATTTTGGTAACGCGCAGGCGGCAAATACGCGCCTGGATGACACAGCTGAAAAGCACTTCGACAACGCTGAATTTATTCGCCTGCATGAACGTGCAACCAAGTTTTGGATGGACATGCAAGCGTTCAGAAAGTCACTGGAAGAGAAGTCCGCAAAACCTTCTACAGAGATGATCATCGCGGACGCTGCTCGGCAAGGCAAAGAGTTATGGGAGGTGATTGGCGACTACACCTACCAGCCTAACCCAATAGAGCGGGCGCAACTCAAGGAGCTTGAGGACCGCTTCAAAGAGGCGAACGTTATCTCCCACAAGTACGGCGAAGGGAGCCACATCAACTCGTTCTACCTCTCCCTGCAGCGCCCGCTGCGCCTTCCGGATGTTGGTGACTGGGGTACACCTGACACCGTGGCGATGGAATTACCTTGGGGCTCTGACGCAACGACATTCGAGGAGATCGTCGACGAAATCAAAGAGCACGGCTATGACGGTATTGTGTACCTCAACACCGTCGAGAACCTACGTGGCGAGCAGACTGACAGCTACATTGCCTTCGACCCGGAGCAGATTAAATCAGCCTATGGCAATGTAGGGACATTTGACAAAGATAGCCCAGACGTACGCTTTGCCTTTGCTGGCGCTGCTGCCCAAACCGCTGAGCGCCAGCTGCTGGCCAGTGCCAAGGTAGCAATCGAAGCTGGCGCCGATGCTGAGCAAGTACGTCACGAAACTGGCTGGTTCCAAGGTAGCGATAGCAAGTGGCGCTTCGAGCTGGATGACAATCAGCTCAAAGCCCGTGAGAGCTGGAATCTTTGGGGGCAGAATAAAACCTCAACGACTTTCCGCGCCCATGACCTAATCGATCACTGGCCCCTATTCGATGCCTACCCACAACTGCGCTACTTAAAGGTAACAGTAGAGCCTGGGCTCGCGCCTGACACAGCCGTATTCTTTCCGCTCGACAGCAGCATTTCACTTGGCGCGGAGCCAGAAGAAGGGCTTCTGACACTTTCGATGCAGCAGTTGTCTGCGCTCGCGCATGAGCTGCAGCATGGCATCCAAGAGATTGAGCGGTTTTCCCATGGAGGCTCGGCATCGGACGAAGCATTGCCCACAAGCCGAGTAGTACTAAAAACCCTCAATGAAACATACAGAGAACGTAAACAGGCGCTGGAGCAGAGCGCTGAGTATGCCGAGCACATCGCGCAAGTATTGTCCGCGATCCCACCTGGCGAGCGAATGCGCCAAGGTGCCCGAGGCGAGTACGACCACGGCCAGAAAGTCGCCAATGAATCCGCCTACAACTTCTTCATCGAACCACTGGAGGAAGAGAGGCTTTCCATATTCGATAGGTTGGTGAAGCTGGAGGGGCCAATGCAGGGCGCCGACAGCCGCATGCTTAGCTATCGTCTATTGGCGGGTGAAGTAGAGGCCCGCAATGTGCAGGCTCGCCTGCATTTCAGTGCTGCAGAGCGTATGGCCAGATCCCCCCAAGACACCCAAGACGCGCCTGAACAGTCTGTCTACGATTGGCACGAGGATGAAGTACGCCTTGCGAGTTTGATCCGTGCGCAGAGCGCTGACTCCCCAGTACTTCCCACCCCCAGCGCCAAGCTGCGCTTTGCCTACAGTGACAATGGCATCCGGACGCAGATGGATGCTCTTGCTGACTTCTACACCCAGAGCGATGAGTACCAGTTTGATCAGTATGAAAAACGCGAACGCATCACTGACCAGTTGATCGAGCAACTGGCGGGAAATGAGCAGTTTATAGGGATGGTACTGCCCGTCGCTTTCGGATTCACCGCGATTACTCAGTCCGCGAAACAACCTGGTGCTTGGCAAGTCACAGCTTTGGACGCCAGCTTTGCACCACTTAGTGATGAAGGGACCCAGTCTAAGGCCGAAGCGTTGGCGACATTCTTTGGTCAGTTCGATACGGCATCAGCTTCGGCGGTTATTGCTGGAGCCACCGCAGACATCAGTCTCGCGGATACGCATGTGGGGCTCAACAAAGCCCTCAAGGGTTCAACATTGGCGGATGAGTACGCCGAGTTGCGGCAAGACATGGCCCGCTATTCGCAGCCAGCGCTTGAGGCTGACCGTGCTCTAGTGATGCCTGTTTACCTGAACGTCAAATCACCGTTTGATGGCGACAAGCTATCCATTAGTTCTTTGAAGGTTGGAGAGCTGCGCGATGAACTAGTACGCCAGACGGAGGCAGCTGGTCGGCACATTGACGTAATGCTCGTGGCGAGCTTGGTGAAGACGATCACCAAAGCTGCCCGCGTGGAGGAGAGCGGCCCTTACTACAGGCGACATGACTTCTGGATGAACCGAACAAGCCACTTTGGTGGCGCCGGGGCAGCTGCACTTCAACAGCTGTTCACTCATTGCGGGTTCGACAGTATCAAGTTGACTGAGAACGACCACCTTACATTCGGGGTTTTCTCCGCCGCACAGGTGAAGTCTGCCAGTGGCAACACTGGCCTTTACTCAGCAAATCCAGACATTCGCTTTGCATTCGCTGGCTCCAGCGCGGCAACCAGTGACTTGTCCCGCCTCAAACAAGCAAAGCTACTGGCTGAGCAAGATGTCTCAGCAGACGACATATGGAAGAGCACAGGATGGATGTTCGGTGCTGACGGCGATTGGCGTTTTGAGATCGATGACAGTAAAGCGCGAATTCGTGGGTACGACCACGAGAAGGACGAAGCAGAAGTAACCACGACTGAGCCAGATCGGTTCGTCGATTGGGTAGAGGAGTCTATCCACCGTCGCAGTGGCGTCCCTCTTGGCCAGTTCTATGATCACCCTGAGCTGTATGCCGCGTACCCACAGCTGGCACACCTTAATGTGGTCGCTGTTGAGCGCAAACCTGGTGATGAGACATTGGGATCGTTTGGTTTTCATCGATCCTTTGCCCAGTCAACTCTGTATGTGGCAGCGCCTTATACCCTGAGGTCCGATGGGCCGACATTTGAAGAGGTACTTGCCCACGAAACCCAACATTGCATCCAGCACATAGAGGGCTTTGGACCGGGCGCTATGGTCAGCGATTTTGAAAGTGACCAGACCACCAGTGATGAACTGAAGTCGAGCATGCTGGCCTACATAGAAATCCATGACCAATCCAAATCACTTGGTTGTTCACCTGAGAAGTTTGCGGAGCTGTCCGGATACTCACAGCAGATCATCGAGCGTGTTGGTACATGGCGCCAGCAAGGGAACTGGGACAGCAATGTCGCCTCATTTCGCCGCAGTGTCATGTCGCCCTTCGAACTCTATTTTCATGAGGCGGGGGAAGTCGAGGCGCGCAACACTCAGCATCGTATCGGCATGACCGAAGAGCAGCGTGCGGTAACGTTCCCGTTGGACACAATCGATGTTGAGTCATCCCTAATCAGGGTAAGTCGCAAGTTTCGCGTCTTCGCTGACTCGACCATAACACCCGAAACGACAGCATATGGCCGTGCTGACAGTGCTTTTGAATGGGCAATCAAAACCCAAGGCTGGCGCACTGGTTTGAACGATAACGCGCAACTGCTTCACGCAGGCAAAGCGATGAATCTGTTCGCGGTTAAAACTGATGCGGCTTCCAGGACGTATCACGGCGAGATCTTCGCTGTAGCACTGGATGATTCGGTCATAGGCAGCTTCCTATATGGCCCCGCACCTGAAGGGGCTGGTCAGCACCTTAATACAGCGGCAATGGTTCACCCTGACTTCCGCCGCCAAGGTGTTGCAAGTACGGCCTACAACGCGATTGAGAGCCTTACAGGTAAGAAGCTGGTGCCTTCGCTTGCCAACACCTCATCCAGCGCCAAAGCATTCTGGGAAGCACGACAAGCGCCAGCAACAAAGAACGCGACAGTAGGTGACAGCAACGCGCTTAGTCAGTGGATGCGGCAATCAAGCACCGTCGGGGCCGATGGCAAACCCACGGTGTTCTACCACGGCACCATGGCTGCATTCGAGAACTTCGACGCAGCGCGCCATCGCTCGATCTTGAACAACGGCTATCAAGGTGATGCCTTTCACTTTTCACCATCGCCCGATGTGGCCAGCTCGTACGCAACAGCCGCAAGAAACCAACTATTCAGGCAGTTCGATCTGTACCAAGCAGCCGAGAAGGCGCTGCCGCCCACGATCACTCAGTTGCTAAAGGGGTTGGTGGAAGAGGGCCATGCAATCTGGGCCAAATACTCCGAGGATGAGTTCTGCAACATGCGGGATATGTGCCTCTCGAAAGGTTTCGACATCAACGACCTTATGGACCTTTCTGAGTACGTGGAAGGTAGTGCGGGGATACACCCACGCGAGAATATCAACCTCTTCGCAGAGCACCACGATTGCGACATGCCGGACGACATCAAAGATTTGGCCGTCACTCTTGGCTTAGCTGACGCAGTGCCTGTACCCATCGTCATGCCGGTCTATCTGAGGTGCGAGAACACTCTCTACACCGACGATAAGCAGCAGGCACGCGATGCCCAATCAAACGGCTATGACAGCGTTTGTTACAGCGGAGATGGGACCGTGGGTCAAGATCCTGAGTGGATGGTTTTTCACACAGCGAACATCCGAAGTGTTTTCGAGTTTGAGCAGGACGCGAAGGTTTTAATGCAAGAGCACAGCAATCCATTGAGCCCAGTACCTGGTGCTTCGATTACACCGCCCGCATCAACACTGTTTGACCATTGGTTTGAAGGGAGCAGCTGCATCAATCAGTTTGGCGAGCCACGGCTCGTGTTTGTGCGGGACAATCCTGGTAACGCCTTCAATACGTTTGCGGATCTGAATGCTGCAAGCCCTGACGCCCAAGGCAAAGTGACGCCAGCGATCTTGGCAATACGGTCACCCTTCATTGTCACGGACAGCGCGCACATCGCAATTACTGACTTGAACGACAAGCTTGGCCGTCGGAAAGCTGGGCTGATCGTGGGCGACCTACTGCGTGATGGCCAACTGGGCATTGAAGACATTATCAAGAATCCGCGGTGCAACAAATGGATTCAACAGGCAGGTTACGACGGTGTGATTTATCGCAACCGGGATGGGGAAAATCGCTATGTCACCTTTGACGTTGCGCAAGCGGTAGTAGGCTCAGCGATACAGAGAACCCTGAATGAAAGCTCACAGTGGGGCCCCGTCCCTGCAGCACCAGCAATGTCATTCGTTGGAGATCGAGCGCGGGCCCGCCAGTTCACCCTGAGCAATCATGGGAAACCACATGGCCACGTGGTGCCAATGAGTGCAGCAGACCAATACTTGGCCAACTCGGACAGGCTTTACGTCAATCATCTCGGCAACATCCGCCTGAGTGCGACAAACATAGCAGCGATGTGCGAAGCCCCTGATACGCCCAAGCACCTACTTGAGTTTCTGACGCGCAACCGCAAGGGGTTGGCAGGTAAGGCTAGGATCGAGGACATCTTCGCTGAACACATTCGTAGTTTGCGACAGGGTATCAACCAAGCTCGAATGGATGCTCGGGCTGACACCCCGCAAGCAAGCTACCAACGCAATATGGTCGATAAGCTCTCGAATGCCCTGGTGTGGGCAATTGAACATTCCAGCTCCAGCAAATCACTCAAAGGCCTGGTGAGTGAAGATCTGCTGCAGTGGAACAAACCACTGTCTCAACAGAGCCCAATGGTCCGGCAGGTACTTTCAACGCTGGGCATCAATGGCCTGTATCAGGTTGTTGGGAACGGCACCGTGCAGCTCAAAACATGCAACAGATACACCGCTGACGAATTCACTCGCGAATACCCAGACGGAAGAGTTGAGCAGATCGATGCAGCTGGCCTGACTGGGCGTGCCTGCTTTGAGGAGTTGGCCAACGACTTGGGGGGTAGCAAGCAAGCAGCTGACCTGCTGTCTTCAATGGGGATAACGGGGGCTCAGCAGAGCACGGCAGAAGTGCTGTTGTTTAAGCCTTCCTACACTCACGCTCCACTGTTAGCGCTGGCGCTGTGTAAGCCTACGCCTGGCGCGCTCAACGGCGACAGCCTAGCAATCCAAGACCTTGGCGGGGTAATGATCAAAGGGGGCGTGCACACAGCTTGCAAGAGCCTATGGAGCAATCAAGAGCGAGCGCTTGAAGTTGTTCAGTCGGCAATTCACTTGCTGTCTACACGACATTCCCAACTGGCTGATTTTGGTTCTCCACTTGCTGAAAATGACCAGCACAACAAGCAACAACTGGCCGAGGCCAAGGCCCTGCAGCAGGAATTGATGTTCACAGCCATACCAAGCCAGTTCTTACCTTGGGCTGAGCCGCTATCAGAGCAGCACCTGAAAACACTGAGCCCCGTCATCCAAATTGACCCGGCGCACGCACTACCTGGTTCTGCAGTCTTCCGCCTAATCGCGGGCCGACAAGAAGGCATTGAAGGAGCCAAAGCCATGCTGAGCAAGGTTGGGATCGTCGGGGTTTGTACTGAGGATGCCACACTCGCTTGGGGTACTGGGGCCCGGACGGTTTGCAAAACGGTTGCTGCTGACACACCGATAGCAGGGTACGCATTTGCAGACCTCACTGCTAAATCCAGCCTACCTAATCTTTCGATGATGTAGGCCACTGTTTGAGATGCAGTTTTGGAGGTGGCTGCGACAGTAATATTAAGCCCGCCTACGCGGGCTTTGAGTCATCCGATAAGGTTGTTGGCCACCACGGCTGAATGATGAATTTTCCCGTTGGTGGCTGTAACTACCTTCGTCGTCCGTTCAACCGACACCGACAATTTGTAATGGTCGCGGTATGGTCTGCCCCTAAAAATGACAGCCAGCTGGGCCGCGAACTTATGAGCCAAAGCTTCACTTTCCAAATACAGAGTTTTGTACGTGAGTCTCCCCGTAGGGGACACATAGAGGCCTTTAACAATGTCTTCGCTCTCGTAGAACTCTTGCCTAAGGTTTGCAGGGATCAGCCTATGTGGAATCTCGACCTTTATGGTTGCGTACTCGACCACTGTTTTGCTGGGGAGATCTCCAGCTGTCCGCAAGTCACTCATCTGGATTTTCCGTGGCCATCGCCCTCAATCAAGGCAGGCACTGTTCAACTCTATCCGCGATCTCACGCATTGCTTCGTAAGCTTGTTCTGCCCCATTGTCAGAAATGGCCCCGATAGGTCCCGCTGCCGTGTACCTAATCCGGTCGAAAGTAAAGACCGTTGCTGTTCCAGTGCTGATCAATAGGGTGTACCTGAAGGGCTTCCCAATAGATGGCGGCGGCGGCTCGAATGAACTGGTACCAGACACTTGCACATTGTGGCCGATTAAAACGGGGTCAGCTTCTAGGCCCTCAACGCCCGCCTTGGCACACAGCGCAGCTTGGTCGAGAGTTGATGCTTTAGGGCTGACAAAGCGGATGGAGGATAGGACGGGATAGCCTTGGCCACCTAACACCGTCTTCACGTTTGGGTTAGAGGCTAGGGTAGGGGCCACTTCGTTCGTAGAGCATCCCTGCAGTAGTGTGAGTAGACCGAGAGTAACCATTTTACGAACCATCATTCCCTCCTTTGATTGTGAATTTGTCAGATGAATCATTCAGCTTGAGCGTCGCAGTATGTCGTGGGTCTACCAAGAGAGGCAGGAAAAACAAACAAACAAACAAACTATTTGGCCCACAAACATAAGGGGCCATTCAAGGCCCCTAAATTATTTCGGATTCTACTTCACCAAATTACTGCAGTGTCTGGCCAGTGCTATTTGCGGCTTCTTTTTGACCTTCGAGCAGATCAGCTTGCGCCTGGTCCTTTTGATCTGGTTCAGGCTTGCTGACAGCGATCAACTGAGCCTTCATTTCCTTCATCATTTCGAACTCATCTGCGCTCATCTCCATCACAAAGCGGTCACCTTTAAGAGTGATCTGGTCAATGCTCTGAGCTAAAGCCTCAAAACTCTTGTGCACGAAGTTAACAGTTTTTTTGCTGATTTTAGGCGTAGTAGCAACCACTTTCTTGAGGTCTTTCCCAGTGATCTTCAGCTTCTGTGGGGGCTCAGTAGAGGCCTTTTGAGGCTGGGGCTCTAAAGCTGGTGTAGATCCGTTGACCTCAGTAGCTACAGCGTTTTCAACACCATTTTTTGACCCTGCAAGCTCTAACTCTAGCGAACCAACCTGTACAGCTAGCGTGTTAGCAGTTTCTTTTTCAGCAATGGCCGCATTTACGTACTCAAGCGCTTTATGACCATGATCATTAAACAACTGCAGAGCAAGAGTCGCACGGATTACGTCATCAGCAATCATGCGCTTCAGATCAATTGGCAGTTCTAGCAATACCAAAGTTGTACGAACATGCTCAGCCGTCATGCCGATCTCTTTCGCTATGCGAGATACTGGCCAACCCCAGTTAGACAGCTTGCCGTAGTGCACGGCACGGTCAAGCGGCGCCAGGTGTCGACTATTGTTGTCGTTCAAGCAGAGCTTGGTTTGCTCGGCCTCGTCACCTTTCTGCTCGATGACACTAACAAGTTCAATTTTTGCGCCTTCAGCGATAGCCAATTTCAAGCCGCGCCAGCGGTGTGCACCTTGGCGAATGATAATGTCAGCATCGCGAACAATCACAACCATTGGCGGCACATAGGAACCGGCTTTGTAGGAGTCTGCAAAACCTCGAATGTGGGCCACGACATCCGGTCGATTCCAGTAGTCGGTTGCAAACGCACCACGCGAGTTAAAGCCTTCTTCTTCAATCAGCAGTAATGGATCAACCGACCATCCATCACCACGGCTCACAGGGAGGCGAGGAGCTTCCAAACCATTTGCCTTTGCTTCCTTGATTTCCTTTCGAACATCAGCAACAGCATCACCCAACTTGCTCAGGGTGTTGATGAAGCCGCCAGCTGGTTTGGTGCTCTTGTTCATTTTTAAGCCCTCAGTTCATTGTCGTATCGTGTTCCTTCGATGTGTAAATAGTAGCGTTTTGCCCGGCCAGAATCAATATATAAATATTATATTTTTTTATTGATTCAAAGGGAATAAATGCAAAAAACCCGCTTATTAGCGGGCTTTAGGGGTTTTTCAGTGAAATTTGAAGGTTATTCTGTCTTTTTGCCAAATACGTTTTTCATGGCGTTTCGGTCTGTCATGTCATAAATCGCTGTTGTCGCAATGTCGCGGTGGCCCAAAGCAAGTTTGGCAATGTTGAGGCCATGCTCGCTAATCAGGTCGGTGGCCAGCGTTCGTCGAGCATCATGCGGCTTAATCGGCTGCACGCCCGCGTGAATGCATCGTTCACCAAGTGCTCTCCACAAACCATTTGGACTCATCGGCGACAACGGTTTGCCGCCCTTGCTCATGCGACGAAGAACCGGGCCAGATTTGATTTTCAGGCTGGCCAGCTCCGCTATCCACTCCCTGAGAGGAGGAATAGCCCAAGCAGTCAGATATTTTTCGACGAGATGATCCCCCTTGACCACCACCTGGAAGGTGCCCTCATCAAGATTGATGTCCTGAATCACAAGCCGAGTTGCTTCCGCCCGCCGTATCCCAGAACCGAACAGAATGCACAACATAGCCTTGTCGCGCATCGCAAGAGTCTTGCGCTCGTCATCCTCGCAACTTTGTAAAAGCCTGCGCCGGTCCTTCTCCTTGATGTACTGGCCGAGCCCAATGCGGTTGGTGCCTTTTGGTGCCCGAACCTTACGCATAGGCTCATACTGATCACGATGAACCAGCCTATGGCTCACGCAAGACTCAACAACCCCGCGCACCGCGTAGATGTAAATGCGGATCGAGGCATTGGACACAGTCCCGCGCCAGCGCTCGACCAATTGCCGCAAGACGGGCTCATCGATGTGGTCCCATGGCACGAGCTGAAGAGGTACGTCTTCATAGCCCAACTCATCAGCGGCCTTCCTTAATCCGTGGCGCACCGTGGCCTTACTGTTATCAGCCAAACGCCCGAGAAAGGCATTCATAGCGAACTCTACGGTGTACACATGGCCACGCTCCGAACTCAGAATGGTCGGAGTCGAATGCATGCGGGGTGACACAATCAAGTTATTTGGCATCTGGCTTAAGCACCCTGGAAGCTATTACCTTTTTGAGCTTTGCAATTGAACCAAGTTCAGAAAGCTTCAGTATGTTTGAATCACTATCAGAAATAAGTGGGGACTGATGATCAGAACTAAGATCGATAAAGAATTGAACCTTATTAGATCGTAGCTCAATTAAATGATTAGTAACAGGGTCAAATATATTTCTTCTCAAAATTAGCGGCTTTCCAGAAGTTTTGTAAATCCAATCAACAAGGCCGAATAACTCTTTTAAAGGGGCGCGCTCGGCTGCACATACAACTGGAAAGAGATTGGCCTTACTTAATACTGGCACAGCTGCGACATGACATAACTCAAAATACCCTGGGCGATCTAGCTCCGCGATTGTTACCAAGGCGAGGGTAGGGGAGTGAGACCTGAACTGGCACTCATACCTTCCATAGAAGGGCATCATGTGGCCCCCGCCAGAGGTAATACTTCGGGCCCTTATCTGGTCAACCACATCCAGCATCGCACCCCATTTCAGCACAGCGACCTGATGAGGCTCTGCTCGAAGCCGCTTTGCCATAGCGAACAAGCGAATAGGCTCAATGTGGGTATCTAGCCAGCCGCCGAATGGAGTACCGCCAGCCATGCTGAACTCCATAGCGGAATCCCGCAAAGCGGCGTATTGACTGCTGATGGCTATGGGTTTTGAAGGATCATAAATGCTGACCCCTGCACGCTCGATCATCGAGAGCAGAAGGGCAAGCACGCGTTTTCCCCTTCCACTGGCGGGCACGCCAGTACCTTGTGGACTGCGCTTGACGTGCAGCGGAATGAAGGTCTCCGGATGGATTCTCTCAAGAGCAATGTTGCTGTTGTGCCTGGAGGTGGTGAGCAAGGAAGTTTCGGCCTTAATGAACGGGCAGGTGAGGGCGTGCATCTCGCAAGATGGATTGTTGCGCAGCACGTATCGGCCACCTTCCAGCAAGGCAATATTCAACACTGGTCTTGGTTCTACACAACCACATGAAATCCAGTGCGAATCACGATGCACATTGCGGAGAAGGGTAGTTGCCTTCACTGACTCCCCTGTTCGTTGAAACTCGCACAAAGCTTTAATTTCGGCGTCATCCAACTTTCGTACTGGGCCAAGCTTCCTGTTCACCACATACATGCTTCATTCACTCCATGGTTAACGGCAGCTGTACGCAGTCAATATCAGGCTGTGCGCACGTTCATAGCGCCGAACTGCATTACTTATTTGTTGATCTGATAAATCGCTATTTGTCAGCATTATTCGCGCCTGCTCGGCATTAAGGCCATCGACTAGTACAAGCCTCGCAGCCTTATGAGCGACACCATTGCGCGACCGTATTAGATGAGCGCAAACATCAAATTGTTTTCCAGTCATGACACGTATTCGCCATCAATTAACTACACGCTTAAGCGTGTATTAAATATGAATAATACCGTGTGGCCGCCTTAATATGCAGTTAAATCTGCACTTTTAACGGGTTGATCTACCTGGATTCAGCCTGCTGAACAGCTCAAAGAGCCGTCGCAAAGACACAAAAGCCAGTGGCCAACACGCGCTCCTACGTGAAATCTGCAGCACACTGACCCTGCAGAATCTTCAGATTTCACACAGCAGCGCATAAAGAAAATTAACCTATATAAATCAATAGGTTAGCGATTTTTTCAAACGCTCCAGCCGAACCATAACCCAAAGAGAGCATTACCGTATATTGCATGAAAATTAGCTATACTAAACAGTCATTTAGTAGAGCTATTAATTTTGCTCGATTGATAGTCAGGAGCTACCAGCATGCGTTTTTATGCCTTGCCGCTATATCAAGGGTCATTACGCAAGCAAATAGGTATTATAGTGCGTAATGTATCTTGTCACGGAGATAACCGTGCCAATCTTGCCGCCCACCCGTCCAAATGATTTTTAACACATTGTCGTGGCATTATAATGCCTCGAACCACCCCCCCACCTTTTCGGACAAGATCTGCAGGGGGTCGGGCATTTCAGTGGAACCAAATTGCTTTGCTTCAGCATGCCCGACCTGGCACTACAGCAGCCCTGTACCAAGCCGTTACATAAATTTAGCAAACTAACCAGCAGTGATTAATATCAGGATACCTTGTTGGCCGAAGCCAAGGCTTTCTGCAACTCAGCCCTTAAAAGTACCAAAGAATCTATAATTATTTTTTGCTCGTCTCGGCAATCCAGATGATTTTTAAGAGCGCTGACAAGTACCGAGTTCATGCTTATCTCATCTGACTTACTACGTGCCGCCAGCCTGGACCGAAGATCATCTGGCAGCCGTGCGACAAATTTGTCTGCATCGCGAGACGCGCTTGCTTGTCTGGTCCTGGAGGTACTTTTTCTAATTTCACGTTGCGCCGACTGTCCCGGCTCCGTAGAGACTTCCTTCGCCTTTGTGTTTCGCTCTAATGCTTCTTGTGCTATTGGATTCATCGTACTTCCTTCATGTCGAATTTACGGTAGGCGCCGATCTAGAAATTCACTTGGCCCTTTAGAGTTTATCCGTATTTCTTCGGCATCTAATGCGGCTTGCTCGGCTGCTATCCACTCATTTAACGCCGCTGGGGCCCACCCATTGAGGGCAACGTTCTTCTGCAACTGCAAGTAGGCATCTTTGTCGATAGGCTCATAAACTGCCAAAGCAGAATCGAGAGCTTGTTGCCAAGTATCTGGCTGCTTACTGAATTTTAGAAAAGCTAGAAAGAAGCACGCGCCCAAAACGAATGCCAGGCCAAGCCCATATAACGTCGATTTATTCAAACCCCAAGGGAGCAAAATACAGAAACATGCAACTACCACCAGCATGCTTGTGAGACGTGCAGCCGCGCTAACACGAGGTCCAAAATTGGATGTCTCAAGTGAACGTACAACGTTTTCAATATAGGAAAAACTCGATTTCTTAGTTTGTTTTGTAGGCATTGCGCGCTGCTCGCTCTTAGTTAAAATTTCGGGATACCCTTCAGCTCAAAGACTTAGTCGAGCGTTGTAGCAGTGGAATATTTTTCCGCAAACACTGTAACTTGAATGAATCCAAGTGCACCTAGGGACTTACTAACTTAGCTGCTATGTGACGACAGTATTAGCGCCCCTATAGAAATCACTAGTGCAGCTCCCAAACAAATCGCAGCGACTATCCTAAAACTACTAGACTGCTTGTGTCTTTCTTCTGCAGTTGCAGCGTGGTTATCTAGCCATGCTCGCCTTTCTTCTGAGGTGTACTCATCGATGGGCTTTTTAGGTGCTCGGTATATCTTCAAGTTCTTCCCCTTTCCTCCAGCAGAGCTGGCCATCATTTAGCTGTCTTCTTAATCTTAACTCTTCAGGGTCATCAACGCGATAAATACAAGTCTCATACTAGATTTGCCCCAGTTATTAGGCTGGGGCGTTAGTGCTGCTGGGCGATAAACACAATCGGATTTGATATAAATCCATTATGGTAGAGTGCTAGAGCAACGCTTTGCCTCGATATCTATTACCTGCATCCATTGCAAGGGCGTCAAAACAACGACCTCTTCATCATCAGCTTCCCGATACACACCAATCATGTTTTCCTTCCAATCCTGCATATCTGGTAGATTGCTACCATCTTCATCAGTGATCAGCATGAAAAGGCCACCCATGCTACGGCGAAGTGCCAAGCACCCACCGCCAGTATGCATCTCCTCAAATTCAACATCTGTTGAAGCGGAACAACTACCTTCAACTGCACACAACGGGTAGGCAATCCCACCCAGCTCCAAAGAGAAGTCAAAACCAGCAGCAAAGAGGGTGTTATGTGCTTTGGTAGACTGATGCATGATCGTATCCTGAGAGGATTCGATAGGGCCTCAGTGTATTGCGCTAGAGTAATATGCTCAAGTATTTTTCATTATTTCATAAATGCAGATTTAATTAACTCATAGGCCTCAGTGTACCGTTTTACTGTTAAGTGAACAGTCGTTCGGCTCGCACCTGTTTCTCGCATTGCATCGGCCTGTGAGATTCCATCTACTAGTACAAGACGGGCTGCTCGGCTAGCAGGACTCTTAGTATCACCCCGCATGAGCTTTATAAGCACGTCATACTGGCCGCTTGTTATTAATGTCAAATCGACCTCCGACTCTTGACTCGCGATTTTCTGAAAAATATTCCTGGCATTGGTGAATACCCGCCATATTTGCGGGCGGACTAGCCGGAAACAATTTTTACAGAGCAATTACTCACTCTGCAGTAATAAACGCCACTTAACACTTGCGCGATCGAGTGAACCTTTTCCTGGCATTCTGCTGCTATTAACCATAGATGTCTTGATCACATATCTATCCTGGTCGCCCCATTGAGTCAGTGGCGCAGGTGATTTACACATGATATAGCCACTTTTAAAGCCGGGTAGATCATTGATTATAGGAAAGTTGTCTGAAAGACTGAACCATTTAGCATTTTCCTCTTTGCGGATCTTGTGCCGGTACCAGTGCAAAAATACACACAACACTCCAGAGACCCATAATCCTGTTTTCGGGATCGATTGAACACCCCATCCATTACTTGTATCAGCCGTGGGCCCAACCAAGGCGATTGCTACAAATGTTAAAAACCAAGTAAGTGATAGAGCACAGGCTTCATTATATTTATCCAGTGAATAGTGCTTCATCAACCATTTCTTGATGAGTCGCTTGTCTATTTTTTCGAGATGATCTGCATTCGCAAATAAGGTAGGCACGCCTTCACGCTCGAAATAACTTCTTACTTTCTTGTCAGCGTTTATGAAGATCCAAATGCTCGCAATAGCCATCACTATTAGCGCAACAATGGTTACATCCGCATCTGCAGTGGTCTGTACATCCTTTTTTATGCCATCCCAATACTTCCAAGACATAACAGCTGCGCCGATGTTAACGCACCATAGCCTAGGGCTGTGAATGAACTCTAACTGTGTTTTAAGTTCAGACCATTTCTTTTTAAGCATCTTGGCCAACTGTGGCTTAAGTACAGACCATTTCATTTTAAACATCTTGGCCAACTGTGGCTTTAGTTCAGACCATTTCTTTTTAAACATCTAGGTATTCTCTTCCTGTTCTTGGTTCGTAATTCCAGAGGTCGCCGATACTGCTAGCTCGAAAATTGCGCCTCATCTACTGCCGCTGCCCAGCGCTGAAAGCTGGGCATACGGTGTACCTCTATGAGCGTGTTCCTATACTGCTGACATGCGTTCGCGGACAAACGATGCTGCCTGGCGCGTAAGCTGGTCTACATGGCGCTGGAGCTGTTTCTCCGCATTAGCCATCACTTTCAGACCCAACCGGCCAACAAGCTGCGCATGAATCTGCTTCGCTTGGGATGAGTGGAGGATCTGTTCCGCGTTTACAATCCCCATCAGCCCCGTAGTGCTTGCAGACCTGGTGTTCATCACAACCTGCGTATTTTCCGAGTCAATCACCTGAAAGCCAATCTGCTCGTAGAAAGGAACTTTCTTAACCGGACAGGTCAATTCAACATGAGGGTACCGGGCTATAGCTTCACGCATCATGGTAGTGCCGAGCCCACGCCTACGGTGCGATTGCTTGACTGCCATGTAGGTAATTCCACATGCGTCAGGGTGAGACGGAACTGGTAGATACAGAAGAAAGCCGACCACCTTCCGCAGGTCGACATCATCGAAAGCCACAATAAGCTCTACGGGAGCTGTAGGCACCTGACCGATTCGCTGCAGGTACTGATCGACCTCGCAGGGCAAAGTCCAACGGTAAACCTCATAGAGAGGGTTGCTTGGCGGTACGGCCAGCATGCTTAAGTCGGATAGGTAGGTATCTACCATTTGCAGTACTTGGTCAGCCACCTCATGTGATGGAGGTGACTCATGAAAGAGGACTGTAGACATTTGCTTACCTGAATCGGGAGTGAGTTAAATGCGGCCATTGATGCTTAGCGACGTTGAGCCTTGCCATCACAACTGGCGACGCAGCGCAGAAGGTTTGAGTTTGTCGAGCCAGTCGCTATGTTCGTCTTCGTCGATCAGGTCTGGCCAAGCGCTCAATATCCGCTCCCTGATCGCGCCCCCTTGTGCCAACAAGGCATAAAGATCATGCACGCTCCTAAGCGTATCAATCACATCGCGTAACGCTTCCAGCTCAGCTGGGCGAGCTTTGTCAGAATGCTGAGGGTTATAGCTGCAACCTTCTGAGTTTTGCTTTAACGCTGGAATGAAAAAAGCCGCACAGACCTGTGATTAGCGCAATCAAGATCACTATCGGCGTACCCGCTGTCGCAACAGCTTCCTGGTCTACGGGAACTCCTCCGATTTTGGAGACGATCACAAAGGCCATCATGACCATGACCACTAGAACGCCGCAAAAGAACGACGAGCGCTTCGCTTTGCGCAGCTTTTTTTCAAGTTTTCTCAATGCTTCTACGTTCATGTGTGAACCTCTTTTCTATCTGATTATCAGCGGTGCAAACCGCTTGGTGATGGCCTACCCTACTTGGCTGAAGCTTTAGCAATAAGTGAGGCGAGGATGCCCCCAAGAGCGCCGAACATCACAGCATTATCCAAAGGAGTCGTTCCAATGAGAACTCCAAAACCAAGTAGGCCGTGCGTTGGCGCGGGGCCAAGACTAGGAATTAAACTCAATCCAAAGCAAACCAAAACGGCGCACAGTGCTCCCCAAAAGGCAGCTTTCAACATGGCTTTGATGCTGGGCATTACGAATGTCATATAATTCTCTTCTCTCTCCTGAGGAGTGCTAAGCACCCTTCTCTACCTGAGCTTAAGTGACTGGTGAACCATGACAGAAAGGCAGCGACGGCAATTTACAAGGCCAGTGCTTTGCTCCTGGGGGCTGCCATCTGTTTCGAATGCCACGACGGGTGTTCCGCAAGCCGTGAACGCGCCATTACCTTCGGTGTAATGCCACTTAGTCCAGACCTGATTACTGAATCGGTCCTGTCTACGCGCCCACCTTACGGCACGAGCTACTGAATCGCCGAGTACTTGGTGCCAGTTATCGGACCGACATAACCGCACGTCGTTGACCTTACTCAACTTGGACATGGCTTATTTCCGTAGGCTGTTTCTATCTCGCGGACTGGCATCTGCCCAGCCGATTACTCGACGCAGCGGGATCTCGAACTTTTCATTGATACCACCTGCAGTGTTCAGGGTGCTTAGAGAGCCAGCAGCAAAAATTGCCGAGTTACGCACCACCTCTCCGGCATGGATTGATCCATCATCGAGCAGGAAGATGCAGGGGCCATCAAAGGGGCCTGGCAGACCGTCAAGGAAAGTGACAGTTACCTGGTTAACCGGCGACTGCTGCTCCGCATGTACTTCATGCTGGGTCTGAGTCACTTGCCTGACTCTCTCGAACAGCACCTGTAGATGTTCCTGCTGCTCTTCACTGATGACCATACCAATGCGCATACCAACAAGCACACCGTTCGCTTGAGCAACGGCAACGCTAAGCTCGCCTGCATTGCTCGCTAGCCGCAGGCTATTGCACAGTAATGCTGCTTGTAAGAGAGGCTCGGGCGAAAGGCCTACATCATTCAGTTGGTCGGTGACATTGATCTGTTGGCCTTGCATGAATCGTTATCCCGCTAGATCTGAGGGAGCAAAAAGCACCCTCTTGTACGGCTTCAGCCCAACGGTTTGACGGCTGGGCTGGGAGGTAGGCAAAGCGGCTTACAGGCCTTGAGCTAAGGGCTCAGGCCTTCACGTTGGCAGATCCCCTTCAAAATCGAGCATGTGCGCCACGGTCATAGGGCTCGCATCTGGCCGCTCGCCACTCTCCCACTGTTGTTGGTTGAACCAAAGGCCTCCTGCCGCGAAGTAGTCGCCCTCTTTGGTATACATCTTCCAACAATCCTCGTCATGCCCAGAACACTTGTCGATCAACTGTGAAGCACCGCTATGGTCTCCAGATTCGATTGCCATCGCGATTGCGAAATTGAGCGACAGCGGCATGTCAATATCCTTCGGGGCGGGTAATGTCAGTTGCCCATCACTCCACACCACTTCGATAATGGGAGTTACACCGAAACCTGAAACTGCCGCGACGTATTCACCATAGTTGCGCTTTAACATTATTATCTCTGGGGTCTATTGAATTGACTTAAGTGTATATCTCTAGAGATATACACGCAAGAGGCAGCGCCATTCCATTTTCACGGCAATTAACGTGACTCATGCAGGGCATCAAGCTTTTGCAGCGCGGCCCAACAAGCTGATCTCTTTGCAAAGTTTTCCGCTAGGGATTGGTTCTACTTGCCGCTCGTTCGGAGCAACGATTCTCCCAGCCCTCTGCTACATCACCAGTTGTGTCACCACACGCCGAGGCCTCAATCACAAGGGTCGCTTGCTCCACTCCATGCTGCCGAGCGATTGGACCTAAAACCATGAAAGCGACCGGGACTGTGATTGAAACCACGCAACAGCAAATCCAAAAAAATCTCATTTTTTTCCCTTAGCTTTCCTGCCAATGGCACGCTAATCACTGTTAATTTTTCAGACTTCGAAGTCAGGGTCGATGACCCAAGTTTTGCCTTTGCTGGCGACAGCCGATGGTCTCTCCCGAAGGGCATATACCGCATGCTCGGTAGACAGCTTTCCAGTCAGGTAGTGGTGGGCAACGCTAATGACGTATCGCATGAGTTTACTCTAGGTTCCGGCAAGATCTGCCTGGGTGGCGTCAGCTTTGGGAGGTTCATTCAACGAGTTAATGACAAGCGCTTATCGAAACGCACTCTCGATTCCGGGGATGCGGTCATCAAAGGAATACTTCAGATCTATGACTCGTTCGCGCTGAACTGTGGGCAAGCGGAATACCTCGGAGCGCTCGATGATGGCTCCTTGCTCGTCCGTCTTGTCACTGATCTCTCCACATCTATCTAGGCGCGGGAACACCTCCATTCGTGGCTGCGTCCTAGCCGGTGTGCTGTACTCCACATCCTTTGGCCAGCGCGATTCAAACCCCCCTGAGCTTTCGCTAGTGCCGTACCACAACACCATGTTTTCGCTGATTGTGTCGTAGTCATCGTCAAGGATGATGTAGCGCACTCGATGGGTGGCAATGTGGCTTGCAGCAACCGCCCAGCGGGTGACCACGGTGAATTCACGGATTGGCTCCTGCAGCTCGATCAGAATCCCATTCATGGCCCTTTGACCGACTTTACGACAAGCCACAAGGTAGTCTTTGTTTGGGTATGGACGACGGGCAGTTAGATCTTTGCCGCCCTCCAAAACGAAGCCCAGCTCTTCGGATGTGACGTCGATCAGCGAACAGATCTCGTTGGTGCTGCAGGCGCGAATTTGCGGTGTCAGATGAACAAGCATTTCTGATTCCCTATCTGCTTTTAGCGGCTGCGGAAACCGCATCCTGGTAACGCCAAAGGCCCAATCCGGGCCAGTAAGGGCGCATCTCTCTGCGCCGGGTTTCGGACACAGATGTGCTGATTATTCGCGGCAATCAAGCCGCGATCATTATTTTATCGTAATATTGTACATTGCGCATTTGTTCCAGTTATCCACTGCTTCACTGGATAACTCTGTGGGTAAGTGTCTACGATAGCGACTGGCTGCCTCAGCCTTGACGTGATCAAATTTTAAACAACGATCGGACGTACCTGGGAGCCTTGCCGTGGACGACAAACCTGCACAGAGCGATTCAAGCACCTTGCTCATCGCCATGAATGTGGCCCGGATCTACTATCAGAGCCACGTAAAAGACGACGCCCCCAAGGCTTATGCTGAAGGTCGTGGCCTCACACCTGGTGCGATGTACAAATTCCAAATCGGGTACGCCCCACAAGACTTTCGCGGCCTTGTTGATCACTTCAGCTCGCATAAAATCCGAATGGCTGGCAAGGAAGCTGGCGTTGTGACCACGGTTAAAGAAACTGAACGGTTAAGGGATTTCTTCCTGGGACGACTCATGTTTCCTATCCGGACTCACGAAGGAGAGCTGGTTGGTTTCGCGGGGCGCCTACTCGAAGCAAGAGAGGGGTCACCCAAGTACATCAATACCCCCGAAACGGAGGTGTTTCACAAGGGCGCGATTCTTTACGGGATGTTTGAAAATCGGAAAGCAATCCAAGCTTCGAAAGAAGGTATCTTGGTTGAGGGTTATACCGACGTTATAACCATGGCCGACAACAATATCCCCCTTGGCTTTGCGCCGATGGGTACCGCCCTCACCCCCACTCAGTTCTCGCTCATTCTCAATTCCGGTGTGCGAAAACTAACGGTGTGTCTGGACGGCGATAATGCCGGAGTTAAGGCTACAGAGCGTACGCTCGACACCATCATGGAGCAGTACCATCCCGGCCTCGCAATCTACATGGCCACCTTGCCGGATGGCCACGATCCAGATTCGATGATCAAGGCGCATGGCGCCGATGCATTTCGGGAAGAGATGGCAAAAGCCGTCCTTCTCGATGCCTATATTCACAAGCTCTGCTCAGCTGGTCATCGCGCTGCACCTGGTATTGATGACAGAGCTGAATACCTCACCAAGCTGACACCTTTCATTGAGCAGTCGAGCGGCGCCCTTTACAAAGTGCTGCTGGACAAAGCGATTGAATACACTCAACTGACGCGAGATGTTCTTGTCGAAATACTTCCGGCACGAGCAGAACAAGACACCCAAATAGCTTGGGACAAAAACACCGCTCTTGCAGCGCGCTGGTTAGTTCATGACAAGCCTCTACAAAAGGAAATCGCGGCAAAGCTGGCGGGCATCAAGCTGAAATCCTTAGGCCTAGATGAACTGTCAGCTTTGGCAAAGCAGTACGAGGCTGGGGCCACGCCAAATGGTCGGCTCCATCAATACGCTCAGGCCCACGGCGGGTTGTCGCCCACGGAAATTAGTGACTTGCGTTTGAATTGGCAAAGCTGGATGAAACGGGCAACGCTTGATGAAGGCCTGAAAAATATCGCTGCAAACCCCTTCAGCGAATCGGCCAAACAAACTATTCGAATGGCCCTGCGCTGATCTATGTCGAGCGCTTCTAGTTTCTAAGGGGGGATATGCCTGGTGCGTGCCCTCCTCGGCACGTCTTCGTGGAATACGTGTGTCTACAACCTTGTGATGAGCCACCCTTTATTGCGTGAGCACACACGATCCGACACATCAAAACTATCCACCGAGAGACAAAACACCAGATATTCACTCGAAGCGCCACCCCCGCCACCACATCAAGAGATGCCCTCCCCGTTAAACCAAGAGATAGATAGCCCGATAATCGCGGTTGCAGCTGCTGCAACGGTCCTCCAGGAGATGAAACCGCGTAAACCCAAGAGACAAATCGCTCGATATTCACGCCACCAGACCTCGCTCAGCGAGGCTACACATGTGCGAATCCGCGCTGCATAGGACAGAGGGCCATCTACTTCGAAATCGGCCCAACCCCAGCCCTTGCCCAACTTCATCAGAACTTTTTGCATCGGCTCACTGAGCTTGGTGGTCACCCGTGCGGATCTGTTCGGTGCAGCTGATTGGCTTCGACTACTGCGCACGCTTGACGGCCCCGCACTACGCGCATTGAGCAATCCAATATTTCATGGTGTTTTCCGTGCTATTGGCCAAGATCAGCCCGACGCGCTGTAAAGATGATGGCAAAGTTTAGTAATACGACTGCCACGATGCTTGCGCACATGATCACAAAAGGGGCCGACCCGCTGAACGCTGTTTGAGCTAATCCACGAACCTCGGGCTGCTCCAGCAGGCCAGCTTCTGAGGCTTTTGCCACGATCTGAACCACAGCGGATGTTTTCAGTGCTTCGTTGATTACGAACCACGCCAGAGAGAGGATTAGCACCGCTGGAGTCAACAGAACAACTCCCCACGCCCAAGCGGGAAGAATTCGAGCTTTCAGTTTCAACATGATTTAGTTCCTTCACAGCACCCCGGCCTATCCGGTGTGCTTCTACTGACCCGGCCCCAGCGTAGGCCGAGGCTTGGGCTGCATTTGAGCGGGGTTTCCTACAACTTCTCGCTATTAATCTTGCATCGGGCTAAAACGGCATTGATACGTGCTTGTAGTTCCGGGTTAGAGGCCGCGGCCTCGCGAAGGTCAGGTAGCTGCTCCATGACCAGATCAGCCACATTCTCGCCAAACTGCTCGATCAGCATCTCCAGGTTGCCAACCGTTTCTTCGGGGGCTATGGACTCACGATTCATATTCGTGATGAGTGACGCTGCTGCGCAGTCCTCTTCGTCGAGTTGCAGTACCCTGATTGGGACTATATCCATTCCCAACTTCGTAGCCGCAAGCCACCGAACCATGCCTCCACCAGGTGTGATTTCATAGCGGTCGCCCACTTTACGAACGAGGATCGGCTCTAGGATGCCCATGCCTTTGATACTGGTAGCCATAGCATCTACCTGGCTCTGACTAGGAGGCATAGCCGGGCCGCTAACAGGTAAAATTTTGCTGGTTTGGATTACTGTAGGAGTGCTCATAAGATTTCCGTCAACTTTTCGGTGATTGATCTTTTGATGCTGGTAAACGCTTGTCACACCACAAATCCAGCCCATCGGCACGGTGCACAACGGTCCCGTCGTCGATCTGCAGCCAGTGTTCGCGCAGCACCTCATAGCGGGTTGCATTTCGGCGCAGCGCCTCCAGCTCGTTGTCTGCTGCTTCAATCAAGCCAACTGCGATTGACGATGCCTTGCCTCGTACCTCTTCCAAACGCCGTGTTTCGTGGTCAACCTTATTCAGCCCGTCACGCAGGCAGTGGGCCTGATCCTTGTAAACATCAGAACGGGCCAGAACCTGACCACCAGCGTCCGTGACTTGCCAAACGCAATCACCGGCAAACACCTGGTCGACCAACAGCTCAAGAATTCGGTTCTCGTCAATCTGCACACTGAAAGTCAGCTCAAAGCCTTCTACATTCTGTTCTTCAACGCTCATGACACTGTTTTCCTAGGTACGAACTTTGTCGAGCAGGTCGGGGGCAAACACCATCGGCGGCGCATCGCCCTGGGTCTTGAGCCAGGCATCAGAGCGGGATAGCTTCGCCTCGGCCAGAGCGGAGCCTTCAGGTGGCTGAAGGCAATACAGCAGCAAATGGGCTGTCGCTGCGGCCCATCCCTGAGAAACCGCACGTTGCGCGATATACGCCTCACGATCCATCGGATCAGCGGCGGCCAGCTTGGCATCCTCCTGTGCGTACCGGGTCAGCTTGTCCAGGAATTCACCGGGCAGATTCACGGCCAGCACGTCAGGATTCGTCAGGTCATTCATTGCGGAAAATCCTTTTGGGGTAGGTAGCCATCGCGCACCAGGTGCGACAGTTGGAAGTCAACGCGGCCAGCAACAGACGGGTCAACAAGTTCACCGGCAGCCCGGCAGCGCTCAATCGCCTGGCGGTGCTCGTCCAGGATGATCGCTCGATAGCGTGCATCGGTTTCAGCATCGAGCATTGAGGCGCGACGCATGACACTCATCAGCGTTTTTGCCTCGGTCACATAGGTGACGCGACCTTCGTTGCTATCCTGGCGGCGCAGATCCCGAATTGATTGTTGCAGGGTATCTATCATTTCGGCGCGCTCCAGCGATGGCCGTGGCGCCGGGTCCGCATCAAACAGCGCGTCGATAGTTTCCGGGGGGGTGCGCTTTGAGCTTTCCATGGTCGATTTCCGTGATTACGCGGATTTTTCTTCGCGTTCATTAGAAGTGGTCAGGATCAAAACCACACCAATCAAAGCGCCACAAACAGCTGCATAGGAAAGGGGGGTATTACCCAGCATGCTGCCTACATTGAGTCGGCCAAACGGTACACCTGTGGGAATCGGAATCGAAAAGTAGGGAAAGAAACCCATCACAAAGCAAACCGCCATGAAAATAAACGCTCCGCAAAACGCTGCAATGGCCAGAGTTGTGAGCTTGGTTGCTGGTCGGACATTTTTCATACATCTGGTTACCAACAACATAGTTTGACTCAGCCCCTCCCGTAAATCGGGGTCTGTAGGATGATTCGGGGTAAAGGCAACAGCAACATAGATTGACACAGACAGGTCGCACTTCAAATACGGGGCTCGATTGGTAACAACATAGATTGACACAACAGCGAGAGCGTTCATACAGGCCGAAATATTATGTGAGCGCGACCAGTCACTCACCTGTGTGGGAATAGCGTTTTTCAGCACAGGCTGAGTGCGATGTCTAAATCCGTGCGCAACCTTCGACCGGTCCCCATCAGCACATAAACTGTGTTTTTTGTTCTAAATAAGTAGTTGTGGGTTAAGGAAACACCCAGCGATGTTCGGACCCAATCACCAGGCGGGAAGCGGCCTTGACTGTCTTGGATAACAGTCAAAGCGTAAACGAGAGCAGGTATTAGCTGTCTATCCGTAATGGCTTTTCGCTGACGTGGTGTAATGTCGAGATCCAATATTGCCCAATCAGCAACAAGACAATAGGCACTGGAAGGAAAATGCAGACTGGCGAGGTCCACAGCATCTGAGGTGGTAAGTTGGCAACCATCTATTTTCTCACCCGCAGAAAGCACTGAAACATAATCTGCCAAATTCATTTGTACCTCCTGCCGATCAAAAAAACCGATTCGAACGAGAAGCATCATTCAGCTTAGCTCCCAGCGGATCACCAGGTTCCGATGCCGACGGATAGCAGCAGGGTGATCTCATGGCTGTTCCGTCTTCTCCCTTCCTCTCACTGAACGGGATGATTTCTATCGAGCTGTCACCGGATAAAGTGGTTTGCGCCAGTACCCAGCTATGCCATTGGCGCGCGTGATCCCTACCTAGCGGTAGGTGCCAATGTGGGTGACCTAGTGCTTCATGGATGCCCGTGCATGCCGTATTCGGCAAGGCGACGCCGGTATAGGCGCATGAATCCATGGTACTCAAGGAGCGGTAGAAGCCGTTTGGCTGCGACTGAATCAAAATGACATGCCCTCAGACACTTGAATCAGCATTTCTTCAACTAGATGTGTGCCAAAGGTTGTAGTGACCATCGCCGATGGGCTTTCTCCCAAAAAACGGGCTTTGGGTTTGGAAAGCCATTGTTTAGCCTTCCCTTTGTCACCGAAGATCACCTCGGCCATAGCAGTAACATGTGCAAACCGGAACAGGCGATCACTCTCATGCAACGTTAAAAGCTGATTGGCTGACAGTTTTGTTTTGAGCGTTTTGGGGTGAATGATTCTGTCGCGTTCTTCGTTGGAGAGGGTTCCATCATCACAAAGCATTTTGATCAGGCTGACCGAGAAGCCAGCTACTATCATGTCGTGAATGTCCAGATCCGAAGCATTGACAGAGATATGAAGAAGCGTCTCCAGACGCATGCGGTAAGCATGATAGGCATCCTGACGCAGGGCGCCAGCAAACATGGGCCGCACCGATGTTGAGTTGCGCACGGGCGTCAGGACTAATGTGCCATTTAATACCGTTAGCTCCAGGTCGTCCCCAACACCTAACCTCATTTGGTCAAGCAACTCTTGAGGCAGATCAATGATGATGTCGCCAGTACCGTCCTCAGTTTTCTGGCATTTGACTATCCAGCGCTCAGTTTCACTCATGATCGTCCGGCCCTCATCCGCCATCAGAGAATGACACACATCATTATGCTTGGGCCCAGAGCTGACCAAAGGAACGCGCAATCCGCTGGTAGACAGGCACTGCCGCTGCTCGAAGCCCGGATAGCGAGTGAAACAGCAAAAAATGGGCAATGGCTATACCTGCCTTTCCACCTTCACATGGCTAAGAGCCTGAGCGTAATCAGGTAACTACACAAAAGGATATGACATGCACCCTGATGAGCTTTATGTTTCCGTCGACGTCGAGACTTCTGGGCCTATACCAGGCGAATACAGTCTGCTTTCCATTGGAGCTTGTCTTGTAGCCCAACCTGAAACGTCCATCTATCTTGAACTACGGCCTGACAGTCCGAAACACGACCCCGAAGCGCTGGCAGTATCGGGGCTGAGTCTGGAGAAGCTGGAGAGCGAGGGCCTTGCTCCGCAACAGGCGATGCTGACATTTGATCAGTGGCTGAAATCGTCCTGCCAAACGGGGCAAAAAGTCATTTTCGTAGGACTCAATGCACCGTTTGACTGGTCATTCGTCAATTACTACTTCCACAAATACCTGGAAACCAACCCCTTTGGTTTTACAGCTATCGACATGAAGGCCTATTTCATGGGAGCTGTAGGGTGCAGCTGGCAGGAAACAAAATCATCCAAGATGACCGCTGCGCTGAAGCCACTCAGCGAACCGAACCATAACGCATTGGATGATGCCCGCTTTCAGGCAGAGCTCTTCGCACTAATGCTAGCGGGTAAAGGTAAACGCTGACCTGCGTTCCACCGCACGGACTTGAAGCTCATCTGACCCAGGTTGCCTCAACATATCTGCCGTCCCTGAACGACCACGCCTTGATACCTTCTGGTTTTTCGGACTTGCCGACAATAATGGCTATTGGGTGCGGCAGATCCTGCGTGTAACGTGCAGCAAATTTGGAGAAACTTCCGATGTCTGCCGGAGAGATCACCGGAACGGATTGGGGGTGCGTATGCCAATAGCCCACCAGACGTAACCCTTGTTCGTTGGCAGCCTGGATCTCCTGACGGCACCGCTCCGCATCCAACTCTAGCCAAGACCAGCCTGACCGATCGGCGCGATGAGGCAACGTGGCCAAGGCCAGCAGCAACCCTTTCGGATCAACCGGGTTGACGAATAACTGTCCCCCTCGCTCCACGCCAAAAAGGCCCTGCCGATGGCTATCCAAGATGTCCGCGACAGCTTGGGACACCAACAGCTCGGAATTCACCTCCGGCCATCGCCAGCGCCATGCGATATCCGTCATACCGTTTCGTCCTTATCTTCCGGCCATCCGCGCTCGAGTAGGATCTGCTGCGCCCCCTCTGGCAGCTTGGGCCCATGGTATTGGCCTCCTAGGCTCAGCACATCTTCAGGTCTGTAAATGCTGCTGACCCAAGATGCAGTGGCGATGTTGCCGGTCAATGCGCGTAAGGCCGTGTGCGACACCATGGAGGCGATATTGGTCATTCCCAGCGAGCCGCCTGGGATGAAGCTCTCGCCACACGCGGGCAGTGGAACAACACCGCCTCCCGGCCACTCTGTAAATCTATGCAGAAAATCGCCGACGTCCGTGAACAACTGACGGCCATCAAAGGTGCCGGCTGGTGCGAATAGAGCATGGCCTACCTGTGTATACGGTTCGCTCCAGGCTTGTAAAAGCCCCCAAGGAGCGCCGCTTGATTTGGCTCGCCATACAGTGACCTCCGACTGCCAGTCTGCTGTCGTGATCACCACCAGATCTGCGTTATCAAACACTTCTGGTTTGCTGCTCATCACCACTTCGGCAAAAGTCGCATAAGCGGTACATTCTGTCGTCGGAAGATCTAACAGAATCTTGTCCCTCAACGCTGAGGCTTTCAGTCTCCCTAGGCTATCCGCTCCCAGTACGTGCCTCCCCAGATTGGCTGACACCAAAGTGTCAGGATCGATGAGGGTTAGGTGGCCGACACCGGATCGTGCCAATTGTATTGCCACCGCACTGCCTAATGAGCCAACGCCAACAAAAACGACTCGAGCATTTTCAAGGTGCTGTGCAGTGCCACTTATATCGCGGGATAGAATGGACGCTCGATCAAGCACGTCCAGGGCAGTTGCTCGGACGAGCGCCGGAGGATGTGCATTTGCGATAGCTGGCCGACGGCGCGCTGTACGCAAGCCAAACTTTGCCCCCCGCTCCTGCTGTACGCCGAGCGACCGCACATTGAGGCAATATGTTGGAGCATCTGCCCCTCCTGGAAGCTCGAGAACAATCCATCGACTCGGCAACGTTCCATGCAGCTCAAACCATGCCAGCAATTGCTCGGCATCGTCTGGTTGAAGGTGTGGCGTGAGCCACAGCAATAAATCTTCGGGATCCGGGGTGCGTATGTCCGGATAAGTCTGAAGCTTGACGTAAAAACCGGGAGTTTCGGCCGCGCGAATGACAGCGGAGCGCCCGACAACCCGTCGGTAATGTCCTTTGAGTGCAGCTACGTTCGATGCTAACCAAACCGTTTCCTGACCGGATGGCACAGCTCGGCGCGGATCGCTGAGCGCAAACAACTGCGAGGCAGTCTGAGGTCGATCCAACAGTAAGAGGTTCTGGAATGACTGACCATGCTGAAACGACCAGTAGGTAGTGATCTCATTCTGAAATTCGATATCGCGCGTTGCCTGGCTTGATCCCATCTTGGACAACGAAACGATCTGGGCCAAGCGAGCAAGGCTGTCCTCTACCACGACCTCCGGGGAGCCCATGATGGGGCGTTCCTGAAAGCCATGAAGGCAAAGCCCCGACTTGGTGGCATGCGGCCAAACCAGCCATGGAGAGGGTTCGACGTTTAGGCGCAAGAGCCCACGGGGAAAGTTGGAGGGGAAACCAATACGCAGTCGCCGCTCCTGCCCCGTGTAATCGATGGGCAAGGGGAAGTAAAAGCACGCCGCTTCGTCAGCCCGCATGGGTGCGGGCTGGAGCAATGCATCGGCAGCATCCTGACCTAGGGTGTTTCGCAGTGCGGCGATTCCGCGCTGCAATGGCGTCTTAATAGGATCAGCCAAGGCGTCCAACTGGCTTTACGCTCGACTGAGAGGTTCCGCCACCGCTAGCCCCTCCGAAGAGCGAACCCATCGAAGCAGAGTTTCGAGTAGTGCCATCCGGTCGACCGGGCATCGTCCAATTCGCAGGGATTTCATTGTTCACTGCCGTGATTAACGCCGGCGCAATACCGAAATTCTTTTTCACTGCCTCGGCAAAGGAATCATTGGATTCAAAACTTTCCAAACCCAATGATACGGATGCACTGGCGTCCGCATGCCACTTGGCAAATGCTTGACGATAGCCTTGCCCCTCGCCTGGTCGATTCCACTTTTCTGCAAAGTTTTCGCCGTTATCGGCAGGGTTGCAGACAAAGCAATCGTTACCTCTATGCGCGATGTGCTGCGGCATTCTGCGAACGATTTCCAAAATTGCATCGAGCGGAGCCAAAGGCTTCGACTGCGATTCCTTTACGACATCCAGGTATGCGTGAGTAGCCAAAGTGGTAATGACCACAGATATGGGGCGAGTATCAGCGCTCCTTGTGTTGATGGCCCATTCATCGCGATGCCGCTTGAGCAGCTTAATGGTCGCACGCAGGGGATCTTGATCGATGTAATCCTGATAATGCGGCAATGGATCTTGTGTCGCGGCATCGAGCATCCGCTGGTTTTTGGCAACTACCAAGCTTTCCAGAGAGATTTCCTGGGCAGAAGCAACCTGCAACCAGTTCGAGTAAGGGATAGGGCTGCTTGCTTTCCACCCTGTGACCCGATCCGGAACCTCCAGCTTACCCTCGCCGTTTGCTTCGCCATTTCCGTTGATCGCGCGGGCAGGCGTGACATCAATGTGGAAACCTGGATTTTCGTCGGCATAAACGATCCGGATGCCACGACGTAATTGCTTAACTTCTTCCTGAACGCGGGAGCCTTCCCTAAAACGCTGCTCAATCGCTTCTAGAACTTCCTTCGCACCAGCGCCTTGAGCGTGAGGGAGCCAGATAATCGCGTCCGCATCAATGGTGTCCAGATCCGCAGGCGCGCCGGGGATTGGCTTGATGGTCGTTTTCAGCCGCATCGAGCCTTGCACAAAGATATGGGCCTCAGCGAGCAGCGGATTGTCGGAAGCCGAGAGGATTTTTTCCAGTTGGGAGTAGCGGTCATTAATTTTTTCGTACTGCGCTTCCGACAGCGAGATTTCCCGCGCAGCGCGAAGCAGAAAATATTCCCAACTGCTGCGCTTGGTCTGTTCGTTGCTCAACAGCATTTACCTAGCCTCCTGGGCCACCGAGCCCAATTGCAGTGTTTGCGTAAACCGATCTTGGTTTTCTTTGTCCCGATCGAAGATCAGGTACGTATGTTGATGCTGCGTTGTGAGCAACGCGCCAAACTCGATGGCCAATGCCGCAGGAATAGCGGCGAAGACGTGAATAGGGTCAGGAGTCGAAGCTTCAAGCTGGCTCAGTCGTATTTGAAGTGCGTCACGAAAGGCATGAATCACCCGACGGTTTTGTACCATCGCATAGCTTGGCTCTGGGATCGACAGCTCTGCAATACGTGCACCGGGTAGAGCGTCGGAAACGTCGCGAACTGGAACTTGCGCAGAAATGGAGAGCACCAACGCCAGTGGACCATCGCCGTTGGGTGGAGGCGTAAACAGAAAACTGGGCGGCTCAGCAGACTGATCGGGCCAGCGCAAAAGATGCTCGCGGTGAAAAGAGAAGATTAAGCGTTTGGAACGATCGCCGATGCTCTGGCCCAACATCATCAAAGCTGGGATATCGGCCAAGCCTACTACTGCTAGCGCGGGCGAGTCGCCATAGGTGCCGCCGCGACGCTTGAGTTGCTGCTCCAGCTCATACTGGATGCTGTCTTTGACGTTCTGCCAATAGGCAGTGTCCCTGCCGCGCGGTCCGGGCGCAGGGAAGGCAATTTTGATGCCTTGATCGAAGGCGGTTAATCCCTCCGCAGACATCGCAGTCAACAGATCGCGAACGGGAATATCGTTGATCGTCTGGAAATGCTGACTCTGGACAATGAGAGGAATCGCTCTGCCACCATCAGGGGTCGTTGCGGCGATTCGGATGCGCTCTAGGTATGCTTGGTGTAAACCACTCAAATCATTTTCAGGATAACCGTCTGCGTCACGATCAATTTTGTCATGACAGCCTGGGCATAGGAGCATCAGGTTAGCAGTATCGTTCGTGTGCGCCTCAGCATCATGATCCGCGCGTCCCCGAGGACCTTTGGGACTGGCGGGCAGGATATGCGCCACTTCGCCCCATTTCATTGGCTTGCCGGCACGATAATCGAACGTCAGATCCGTGCCGCACAGTTCACAATGACCAGCGGTCTGTGTCCATACGATCCGCTTCGTCTCATCATTTGTGTTGAAGCGCCCGCTTGCGGGTTTAGCGTCTTCTTGTTCTGCCATTCCGACCTACCCCAGAGAACATCCATGATTGAAAACGATGATGGCAAGATAAGATCATATTAAGGTCATTCGCCTCGATTTCAAGAGTGATCTGAGGGTGACGAATGCTGAGTCGGCTTTGAGCAGGATGCTGTTTGTGGCTCATCGAAACGCAGTGGCGGCAGCGTTCGTTTTTCTGGCAAGTGCAGGTGGGTAACGGCACTGACCACAGCGTATGTATCGAAATTAGCGAGTTTATGCAAAAGACATAAACTTGCTAATTTCGATACATACCGCGTGTAGGACCGATGAAAACGGGCTGTGCAGCTCAAAAGAGGCTGCAAGCGCAGCCCCTTTTGTATGCATTTTTACGCGTCAGTGCTTGCCGGGCTCAACGGACAAGTGTCGACGACGCATGAGGTGATAGGCCGCCGGGATCACAAACAGCGATAGCAAGGGCGCCGTAACCATACCTCCAATCATCGGGGCGGCAATGCGGCTCATCACCTCGCTGCCGGTACCGCTTCCCAAAAGTATTGGTAACAAACCAGCGATAACCACCGCAACGGTCATGGCCTTGGGTCGAACGCGCTGCACAGCGCCTTCACGAATCGCGGCCATCAACCCGCGTTCTGTGTTGTCACCGAGGTCTTGACGCTCGGCCCAGGCATTTTTCAGGTAGAGCAGCATGATCACGCCAAATTCGGCAGAAACACCGGCCAAGGCGATGAAGCCGACCCCGGTGGCGACCGACAGGTTGAACCCCAACAGATAGAGGAACCATGCCCCGCCAGTCAGGGCGAATGGCAGAGTGGCCATGATCAGCAGGGCCTCATCGAAGCGGGCAAAAGTCAGGTAGAGCAGCACGAAGATGATCAACAGCGTGGCAGGCACCACCAATTTGAGTCGTGCGTTGGCCCTTTCGAGAAACTCGAACTGCCCTGAGTAACTCAGGCTCATGCCGGGCTGCAACTTGACCTGTTCACTGACGACCCGACGCAGGTCGGCGACTATCGAGGCAATGTCCCGGCCACGCACGTCGATGTATACCCAACCGGAGGGCCGTGCATTCTCGCTCTTGAGCATCGGTGGGCCGTCGCTGACCTTGACCTTCGCCACAGTGGCGAGGGTGATCTGGCTCCCTAGCGGGGTGTAGATCGGCAACTGCTCCAGGGCGCCGAGCGAGTCACGCCACTCCCGAGGGTAACGCACGTTGATCGGGAAACGTGCGAGCCCTTCAATGGTCTCCCCGACGTTCTCACCGCCGATAGCACCGGCCACGATGGATTGCACATCGGCGATATTCAGTCCGTAGCGGGCGGCGGCTTTTCGGTCAATATCCACGTCGATGTAACGCCCACCGGTTAATCGCTCGGCCAAAGCCGAACTGACACCCGGTACGCCCTTAGCCACTCGCTCGACTGCCTGAGTCGCAGAATCGATTTCTGTCAGGTTGGTGCCGGCAATCTTTACACCAATAGGACTTTTGATCCCCGTAGCCAGCATGTCTATTCGGTTGCGAATTGGTGGTATCCAGATATTGGTCAGCCCAGGAACTCGCACCACTCGGTCCAGCTCTTCCACCAGTTTTTCCTGAGTCATGCCTGGGCGCCAATGCTCCTGTGGCTTGAACTGGATGGTGGTTTCGAACATCTCCAACGGCGCCGGGTCGGTGGCAGTTTCAGCACGACCGGCTTTACCAAAGACATGTTCGACCTCCGGCACGGTCTTGATCAGGCGGTCGGTCTGTTGCAGCAGTTGCGCCGCTTTCTGCGCCGACAATCCCGGCAGAGCCGAAGGCATATAGAGCAGGTCGCCTTCGTCCAAAGGCGGAAGAAACTCGCCACCCAAGCGCGACATTGGCCATAGTGCGCTGATAAAAACTAGCAACGCGACCAACAGCGTGGTCTTCGGTCGTCGCAAGACTGCATCCAGAGCCGGCTGGTAGATCCGGATCAGCCAGCGGTTCAACGGGTTCTGTTGTTCACTGGGAATTCGCCCCCGAATCCAGTAGCCCATCAACACAGGCACCAAGGTCACTGACAATCCCGCCGCTGCGGCCATGGCGTAGGTCTTGGTGAAAGCCAGCGGGCCGAATAGCCGCCCCTCTTGGGCTTGCAGGGTGAACACCGGAATGAACGATAGGGTGATGATCAACAAACAGAAGAACAGTGCTGGTCCAACTTCAGCCGCCGCTTCGGTCATCACGTGCCAATGACGTTCGTCCTTCAGTTCCTCCCCCGGATTGGCCATGTGCCAAGCCTCAACCTTCTTGTGCGCGTTTTCAATCATCACCACGGCAGCGTCGACCATGGCACCGATGGCGATGGCAATTCCGCCCAGGGACATGATGTTGGCGTTGATCCCTTGATAACGCATCACGATGAAGGCGATCAGCACCCCCACCGGCAGGGAGATGATTGCCACCAGAGATGAACGCAGGTGCCAGAGGAAGATGCCACACACCAACGCGACGACGATGAACTCTTCGATTAGCTTGTGGCTGAGATTTTCCACGGCGCGGTCGATCAGCTTGCTGCGGTCGTAGGTGGTGACAATTTCTACCCCCGCCGGCAAGCTGCTTTTCAACTCGTCGAGTTTGGTCTTGACCGCCGCAATGGTTTCGCGGGCGTTCTTGCCGCTGCGCAGAATTACCACGCCGCCGACCGTCTCGCCTTTGCCGTCGAGTTCGGTGATGCCACGCCGCATTTCCGGACCCAATTGGATCGTGGAGACATCGCCAAGGGTCACCGGCACACCGCCCGATCCCAGCTTGAGTGGGATCGCCCGAAAATCATTGAGCGTTTTCAAGTAGCCGGAAGCCCGCACAATGAACTCGGTCTCTGCCATTTCCAGGACGGCGCCACCGGTTTCCTGATTGGCCTTGCCGATCGCTTCGGTCACCTCGGCCTGCGTGATACCGAGGCTGGCCAATTTGAGTGGATCAAGCTGCACCTGGTACTGCTTGACCATCCCACCCACGGTGGCCACCTCGGCAACGTTGGGCAGAGTCTTGAGTTCGAACTTGAGGAACCAGTCCTGAAGTGCACGAAGTTGCGCCAGATCGTGTCCGCCACTGCGATCTACCAGCGCGTACTGGAAAATCCAGCCAACGCCTGTCGCATCTGGCCCCAACGCCGGTTTGGCGCTGGCTGGCAAGCGACTTTGTATTTGGCTCAGGTACTCCAACACCCGCGAGCGGGCCCAATACAAGTCAGTACCGTCTTCGAACAGCACATAGACAAAGCTGTCACCAAAGAAGGAGTAGCCGCGCACGGTCTTGGCGCCAGGCACCGAAAGCATGGTGGTGGCCAACGGATAGGTCACCTGGTTCTCGACAATCTGCGGTGCCTGTCCCGGATACGGGGTGCGGATGATCACCTGAACATCGGAGAGATCCGGCAGCGCATCAATGGGCGTGCTCTGTACCGACCAGATGCCCCAAGCCGTGACAAACAGTGTCGCCAGTAGCACCAGGAATCGGTTGGCTACTGACCACCGAATCAGAGCAGCAATCATAGCTGGCCCCCTGATTTCTCTAGACGCTCAACACGCAAGCCATCGTCGGTTTGACTAACAGCAATCCGGACCTTGTCGCCCGTTTTGAGGCCCTGCATCAGCGCCGGATTGGCGAGCGGGAACGTCATCGTCATGCCAGGCATGCCCAGCGTTTTGAAAGGACCATGGGCGAGCGTGACTTCTTTGTCGTTGATCTCAACGATCTGCCCATCCGCTTCATGAAAACTGGAGACTGCTGCGCTGGGTGGTGACTCTTCCTCCGAGCTTGCAACGATGCCCTTGAGACTGGCCTCCGAGTCGAGCAGGAACTGGCCAGAGGTAACCACCTTCTGGCCCTCTTCCAGACCTTTCAAGATCGCCGTCTTGTCATCGTTTTCCTGCCCGATCAACACTTCAACAGGACGATAGCGGCCAGCGTCTTCAGCAAGCATCACCAGAGCACGTCGACCGGTGCGAATGACGGCCTCGCTCGGCACCCACAACACACTTTGCTCCGTTGAACGATTGAGGCTCACTCGTGCGGTCATACCCGGCCTGAGAAGGCCTTCTGGGTTGGGTAACTCGACGCGTACGCGAAGGGTGCGGCTATCCGGATTGGTTTCCGGAAGAATCGCGCTGACGACGCCCTTGAGCACAACCCCAGGGAACGCGGGCAAATGCGCCTCTGCCGTTTGCCCCATGAGGATCGATCCAGATTCAGTCTCCGGAACGGCCAGGGCCAGCCAGACGCTACTCAAACCATTAACGCGTGCCAGTGTCTCGCCGGCGGCCACCGTCATACCCTCGCGCACATTGAGCTCTTGCAGCACACCACTAATAGGGCTGGTGAGGGTAAAGTTTGGTTGGACTTTGCCACTGCGCTCTACTTGAGCAATCGATGCCGCCGGCATCCCGGTGAGCCGCAAGCGCTGGCGAGCCACGGCCAGCAAGCCTGTATCGCCACTGCGCTTGAGTGCGAGAAACTCCTCCTGAGCCGCAGCCCACTCAGGTACAAGGATATCCGCCATGGCGGCATTGGCTTTGATCACGTCGCCAGGAGCATGGGCATACACGCGCTCGACGAAACCCGCCGTACGGGCTTGAATGACGGCGACGTCCCGTTCGTTGAAAGCCAACACTCCGACAACGTCCAGACTCGAAGCAAACACACCTCGACTGACGGTAGCCAGTCGCACACCGAGGTTCTGGGTCAGGCTTGGATCAATGCGAACAGTGTCACTGTCCCCCTTGCTATCCGCGTACTGAGGGACCATTTGCATGTCCATGAAGGGCGACTTACCCGGCTTATCGAATTTCTGTTGTGGGTACATGGGGTCGTACCAATACAGAACTTTGCGATCGACTGATGACTCAGGCTTCTGCTGCGGTGCTGCATCCGGTACCGAGCTCACCCCCGGTTGGGCCAACCAGTAACCACCGGCAACCCCCAAAGCAACTGAGATGCTGACAACAAATACCCCTTTCCGTGTTCTAGAGATCATTGAGCGGACTCCCCATAGGCGAAATACAGGCGAGCGCTGGTGAGAGCACGCTGCTCTTCAACATCAATCTGCTTGAGACGGGCTTCGATAAGCTCGCGCCGAGCAGCCACGACGGAGTTCAAATCGCCTTTGCCGGCGCGGTAGCTGGCCATGCTGAGCTCGACCTTCTCCTTGGCCAGAGGCAGCAGACTGTCCTGGGTTCGGCGAACGGCACGATTCAAGCGTTCATAATCGGCCAGCTCGTCCTCCAGTTGCTGGGTACGCTTGCGTGACAGGGCTTCCCGCTCGGCCTCTAGCTGGTTGAGTTCAGCGTGCTTGGCCGCAATTTTGGGGTTTTGCCGAGAGTCAGGAAACAGTGGTAGATCCCAGGAAAATTGCACACTGACCATGTCGCCGAACTGTCGGCCGCGATTCTGATAGTCGACTTCCCAGCTCCAATCCGACTGTTTTTCCGCTTCGGCTTCACGGACCTTGGCTTGCGCTTCGCGGGTCATTGGCGCAAAAGCTGCCAATTCTGGATGATGTTGCAGCTTATGAGAGTAGTCAGAGGCTTCGACAGGCCATTCAGGCAAGCTGCCCACAGGTTTGTCATTGGCGGCTGGTCCAATCCAGCGCTTCAGGGCAGCTCGGGCCTGCGCTCTCTGACGAATCAGATCGTCCTGCTGCTCTTCCAGTTGTGCCGCTTCCTGTTTGGGCGTTACTGCATCAGCAGGTTGAGCGCGGCCGCCGGCAATTTGTGCCCGGACGGTATCGGCCAGCAGACGGTTTTCTTTGTAGAGGTCCTGGAACAGAGTGTCTTTACGCTCAACCGAGTAGCTGTTGATCCAGGCCAACGCCGTGGCCTGACGAACCTTTAGACGTTCGACCCGGCGCTCAGCGGCGGCGCGTTCAATGGCCGCATCAGCGACCTCGATTCGGGCTTTGCGCTTGGCGCTGCTGGGCATCTCCTGACTGACTCCGACCATTCGCATAGTCATGAAGTCTTGGTCGATGCTCCAGCGATCCGGCCCCCCAATGGGGTAGTTCTGTACGCCTAGCAGCAACTTGGGATCGGGTAGTTCACCAGCGGGGATGGCCGCACTACTGGCAGCCTGAATTTTCGCGTCTTGTGCAGTCAGCGACGGCGCATTGTTTTCAGCCAGCTGCAAAGCTTCATCGAGTGTCAATGCGGCAGCGAGACTCGGCAATGCCAGTACGCTTGCCGCCAGGCCGGCCACGAGGGACCACCCTGTGCAATAGCACTTGGAGTTCATGTTCACGATTCCTGTGATGATCCACTGCGCGCTTCATCAGACATGCACGCAGATATGCCATCCCGCTAACGCGGAATGAGGCTCAGTGTGGTACAGGAATCAAATGCGGGGCGGTCGCCATACCCCTGAAGGGGTTTGGACAGGATGGGAGTCTATGGAGATGGACGCTTCGAGGGGGCTAGATAGGGGGACCAGAGGCTTGATGATAGAGACTTGCAGCATGCCGCCGGTCTTACACTCCTGGCCCGGCTTGCAGGGTTTACCATGCTCGGTGGGACTTTTCATGTCATGGCAGCAGTCTTGGCCCATGCCGTCCATCATCGCCATGCCCATGGTTTGCATGGGACACGGCTCTGTCGGCGCCTGAACACCCGCCATCCCACTGAGGGGAAGCGCCAAGCTAATCAGGAATATCAGGCAAAACCGTACATAGCGTGTCATGGACTGAAGTGTAGCCAGTAGAAATGGTGCTAACAATCCCGTTCCCGGCTTCTTGGTTAGCTGCCAGAAACCTCTATTGCGCGCTCATTTCCATTTCAGGACTTAGCGTGCCTAACCATGCGACCAGACAGATGATGAGGATTGCCATCAGGAATTCGAATTTCATGCTGCGGCGCAAGGCATTAACCGCTACAGAGTATTGACCATTGCGAACTGAGCGCTCCAACTGCGGGCTTAAGTGAAAGCGGTTCAGTGTGGCTAAAACGATCATCCCGGCAAAGAGCAGGATCTTCAAAAACAGCAGCTGACCATAGGTACTCAGCATGACCTCATCAAGGTTTGGACCGACGATGAAAAGGTAATTCACGACTCCCGTTACGCTTATGATCGCAACAATCACACCGCCGGCCGACTCAAAGCCAGTCAGCACGCGGGCAAGAATTCGTGCTTCCTCCTCGCCCTTCAGCGATTTCAACCGCAGCAGTAGAGCGAAGGCCGCTAGAGCACCCAACCAGCCACCTGCCGCTAATAAATGGAAAATATCGCTCAGAAAATGCCAGTAGCGGCGGCTGCCTTCGTCCATGGCACCGTGCCCTGTCCAGGCTAGCGTGGCCAACGCGATTGCTCCACACACGGTGACGATCCAGAGGCTGGGTGTCGGAAATCGTTTATTCAACGCGACGCCCATAATTGCCCCAACCAAGGCGGCTATTCGGACCATCCAGGTCAACCCAACGTCGGTGCCCATGATGACCATTTCAAAAATGTGGTGATGTAGCTCCATAAGCTCCGATACACCGCTCATTGCTTTCGCAAGCAACAACATCGAGGCAAGGGACAGAGCTACACCTGCAACAGAAGTACCGTAAAGAAGCGACTCAAAATTCAAGACCGTGCCCGATACCCTTTCTTTTCCCCTGAGACTGTACAAGCCAAATATGGCCAATCCAAATAACAACATCAGGTCAAAATAGAGAGCAAAGCGAACCACAATATTTATTGAGTCGCTCATGGATCATTTCACTTTGAAGGAAAAGTTGCCGGTGATCGGGTGGGTGTCCGAGGAAACTGCACGCCATTCAACTTTGTAGGTACCGGTCGTCAGAGGTGCAGCCGGCGTAATCACCATCGTTTTCGGATCACCGCCAGCAGCGACGGCGGCCTTTACACCCATTGGAGAGTTCGGCATGCCAGGCATATCGGTCATGATCAGTTTTGCACCGGAAAACTGAGTGGTGAGATTCTCGGAAAAGTGCAGTTCAATTTTCGAAGGGGCCGCCGCATCCGAGCCTTCCGCCGGAGTGGAAGAAAGGAGCTTTGGATGTGCTTGAGCTACGGCACTCAGAAGCAAACCAGCAGTAAGTGCAACAGCTACGGTCGTAGTTTTAAGGAATGACATGCAAGACTCCTCACAGCAAGAGCTGTTGATTTGAGGTTTGTTTGGGAAGAACTAGTTTGTAATTTTCAATTTAAAACCACTGATGGTTAACTCGGAGCTTCCATCTCTAGTGCAGGTTGAACACGAACATCTCGCTAAGCCCCAACGTCACAGTGCAAGAACACGATGCCACACGAACGCAAACTGTTCGATTACATTTCAGTCAGCTTGACACGCTGTTTGGGATCGAATTGGCGAAGGTCACAAGTCTTAGAAACGAGACCGCACGCCGCAAATACTGGGGTATTCACTCATTCAAAAAATTACGAAACTGGATGCAGGCCCAAGTCGCGCTAACGCCGTTGATCACAAATGCGGCATTGCTCAGCTGACCTGCAAGTCAACACTAGGAAACTCGAGATGAAAGGCCGTTTTACCGTCACTTGACGTACACCAGATTTTGCCATCATGCGCCTCAATAATTGATCGGGTAATCGACAAACCTAGCCCTGCGTTGCTTGGGCTTCCTTCCCTGCGCGCTGGGTCCACGCGATAAAAACGATCGAAGAGCTTTTCAAGATGTTCGGGGGCAATGGGTTCACCCTGGTTCTCCACGACGACCAATATCGACATCTCCTTCTGGAGGATTTCGACACTGATCATCTTCCCTTCCGAGGTGTAGCGAAGCGCATTAGAGAGCAGGTTAGATATAGCTCTGTGGAGCATAAGGACATCGCCTCGGACGCTGCCCCTTCCTGAAACCTTCAGTTCTATCCCTCGCTCATCTGCCAAAAGACGGTAGTATTCAAGCAGTTTCTCCACGACTTCCACCAAATCTATTGGTTTGTTCTCGTGGGTGATCAGACCATTGTCTGACTTCGCCAGAAATAGCATGTCATCAATCATCCGACTCATACGCTTCAAGTCATCAAGATTTGAGTACAGGTTGTCTTCGTAGTCTTCTATATCCCTTTTTCTTGAAAGCACGACTTCGGTGTGGGTCATCAAGTTGCTTACAGGAGTCCGTAGTTCGTGGGCAATGTCTGCGGAAAAATTCGATAACCGGACAAATGCATCGTCGAGTCTGGACAGCATTGCGTTAAAGGACAGCACCATTTGCTGAAGTTCTTTAGGAACAGGCGCTAAAGGGATGCGCTCTTTTAGTGATTTTGCTGACATAGAGGCGGCGACCCGCGTGACCTGGCGAATAGGCCGCATGCCACTGCTTGCTACCATCCAGCCAAGCGCCGCACTGACCAACGCGCTAATTACCAGCCCTATCCAAAACCAGCGCTCAAGCGTCTCGAAAAAAGACATATGCTGAGTAACGTCAAAGATCAAAATGACTGTCAACGGCTTGTCTTGCCCCGTTACAACGGCTTGTGCTGTCACGCCACGGAACATCTGCTCTTGCTCCCGCCACTCCCAGACGTTGTTGTTTGTGGTTGTGCGGAACTCCTTCGGAATATCTACCGGACCGGGATCTGCGAACAGCAGCTTGCCTTCACCATCGATTATTAGGGCCGTCAAATCACGGTGAGCACCCAGCAGCGCTTCCAACTCAGGCTTAAATTCGCTGAATTGATCGATGGTGTTCAACCCCGACAAAATTCTCTGGGTCGAGTGGAGCTTTTCGTTCAATGCCTGCTGATCCAGCATCTTAAAGTGATGCCGACTGAGGTTGTTGAAACTAAGTCCGGCGACCGTAAGCACGGCCGTTACCGCGAGCATGAACATCAGACTCATGCGAGTTGTCAGGGACATCCGATTCATTCCGACTCCGAATCAGGCGCGTCTAGCATGTAACCCATTCCCCTCGAGGTATGAATCAACTTGACCTCAAAGTCGTCATCTATCTTGGCCCTCAACCGTCTAACCGCAACCTCGATAACGTTGGTGTCGCTATCGAAGTTCATATCCCAAACCTGGGAAGCGATAAGTGACTTTGGCAGCACCTCCCCACGACGTCGCAGCAATAGCTCAAGCAACGCGAACTCTTTGGCCGTAAGGTCAATTCGCTTGCCTCCACGAATGGCTCGACGCTTGAGGAGGTCCACTTCCAGATCAGCCAATTTCATGTAGGTTTGCGAAGGCGCGCTGTTACCGCGACGCAGCAACGTTCTGACTCGAGCAAGCAATTCAGAAAATGCGAAGGGTTTGATCAGGTAGTCATCTGCGCCGAGTTCAAGTCCTTTAACTCGATCTTCAACGCGGTCTCTCGCTGTGAGAAAGAGCACGGGGACGTCTTTCCCGGAAGCGCGAACCTTCTGCAGAACTTCCCAGCCATCCAATCCAGGCATCATGACGTCGAGAATCAACAGGTCATACGCTTCGCTCAAAGCGTGCTGAAGCGCCTCTTTTCCATTAGTAAAACGATCAACATTGAACCCCGCCTCGGTGAGTCCTTGCTGCAAATAGATACCTATTTTTGGTTCGTCTTCAGCGACAAGAAGTCTCATGAGGTCGTTCTCTGATAGTGATGAAGCGGAGTCTGCAACGAAAACCGGCAGCCAACCAGCAACTGACAGAAAAGTAATATTGGCTTCAGGTAGATGTCAGCGAGCGCTGTCTAGGGTTCAAGCATGAGTACTTCCTGGTGCTCGACCGACTCTTTAACATGAACCGTTTGGGAGCCGGAAAACAATTCCATAAGGAGTTGCCCCATGAATCGCCTGAAAATTCTGTTTTTTGTGAGCTCAATACTCGTCTCAGCTTCTGTATGGGCTGAAAGTGGCGGAGACCGGGTGATAGAGCGCATGGAGGGTCTGCGCAACAAGGCAGAGGCTGTCCTGATACAAGCTGAAAACGCCCCTGAAGGTCAGCGTCATGTCCACATGACCGAGCATATGAAGATGCTGGGAGAGCTCATGAGTCAACTCCATAAAGATCATCCAGACGCCTCAATGTCACCTCAGCAGCATCTCGCCTGGATGGAAAAGCACGACAAAATCGTCGATGACGTTTTGAACCAAATGCAGCGCGAGCACAAATTGATGCTTTCAGAGAATCATCAGTGAAAAACGGCTTCCAAGGGGCTTTTTGAACAGTAACGTTAAATACGGCGTCGTTTGGACGCCGTGCTTTTTTGAAAACTGACAGAAATGTAGTGTTCAGGTCAGTTAACTGGCAGCTCCGTGTCTTTAGCATAGCCAGTGCTCCCACTCCTCTTACTCTCGAGGTCACTATGAAAATTAAGCTCGTTACCCCTGTCATCGCGGCAATCACTCTACTCTTCGGTGCTACGGCTATGGCCAGCGCAGGGCATGGGAAAGAGGACATCGGCCAGCCTGGAGTCGCCTCTGAGGTTACCCGTACGGTGGAGGTCGAGATGGGCGATATTTTCTTCAAACCTGAAAGCATCAACGTAAAGCCTGGTGAAACCATTCGATTTGTCCTTCGCAATGAGGGTTCGCTGCTGCACGAGTTCAACATCGGCAAAGCCGCTGCTCATGCAGCACACCAAAAAGAAATGGCGAGCATGTTCCAGAACGGGACGCTTAACCCCACCGGTACCGGGAAAACGATGAGCGGTATGAGCCACAGCATGGGCGGAATGAAGATGGTCGGAATGGAGCACAACGACCCGAATAGCGTCCTGATTGAGCCTGGCTCAACCCAAGAACTGATCTGGACCTTCAACGACAGCACAGGCCTTCAGTTTGCCTGCAATGTGCCCGGACATTACCAATCGGGAATGGTCGGTCAGTTTGACCTGAAATAAGCCTAAGCCGGCTTCTCCCACCGCTTCGACACAGGAGTTGGCTACGCTCTGTTGCAGAGTACACAGTGAGGCTTAGATCATGAGTAACCATCAGCGTCTGGATGGAAACACCACCGCACCATTTTGGAGGCGCAAAACAGGCGTTGTACTAATCATGCTCATTGCGATTGGTGCCTTCTACGTGTTGCGGGAGCATTTCAGCCACGTTTATCCATTTTGGCCTTATCTGATTCTGTTGATCTGTCCATTGATGCATTTTTTTGGACATCGCCATGGCGATCAGGCAGCAACCCACAAGGACAAAGAAGGGAAATAGCCATGCCTAACATATCGAGCCACCACGACCACAGTCACGCCCATGCTGCTCCGCTAAATGACGATGATCTACGTGACCCGGTGTGCGGAATGGCAGTCACTTCATCAAGTAAATTTGGTGAGTCTTATCAGGGACAGAAGTATCAATTCTGTAGCCTGAAATGCCAGGAGAAGTTTCGAGCTGATCCTGAACGCTTCAGCAGTAATGTTTCGAGCGCCGAATCCCGTGTCACCACTCCAGAGTCTGCGGTACAAACAGGCACTGAGTTTACCTGTCCGATGCACCCGGAAATACGTCAGCCCGGACCCGGCAACTGCCCTAAATGTGGCATGACATTAGAGCCGGTCATGCCCGCGCTCGATGAAGAAGAAAATCCTGAACTCCGGGATTTCGCCCGCCGCTTTTGGTGGTCGCTGCCATTAACCGTGATAGTGACCTTGCTCGCCATGGCGGGACACACGTTACAACTTTTCCATGGCCCGATCCAAAACTGGATCGAGCTGGCTCTGGCGACACCGGTGACCTTGTGGGCAGGTTGGCCTTTTTTTGTCAGAGGCATAGCCTCTATTAGAAATCGCAGTCCAAATATGTGGACACTGATTGGGTTGGGTACCGCCGCAGCATACCTTTACAGCGTCATGGCAACGCTCTTACCTCAAAGCTTTCCGGCCACCTTCATGCAAGATGGACGCATCGGCGTCTACTTCGAAGCCGCAGCGGTCATCATCTGTAGTGGTCTAATGAAACCGGACACCCATTTAGGCGAGAATGCTCGCCAGATCGAGGTGTCAGATGACCAAACAACGCCGCTCCTTTACTCCTGAATTCAAGCGCGAGGCTGCCGACCTTGTGCTCAAGCAAAACTACAGCTACATCGAAGCCAGCCGTTCACTCGGCATTGGTGAGTCGGCATTGCGCCGCTGGGTTGACCAGATTCAGAAAGAACATAAAGGCGTCACCCCGCAGAACAAAGCACTGACTCCTGAACAGCAAAAAATTCAGGAGCTGGAAGCTCGGATTGCTCGGCTTGAGCGAGAGAAATCAATATTAAAAAAGGCTACCGCGCTCTTGATGTCGGAAGATCACGAGCGTTCGCGCTGATTGACCAGTTGAGCGCACATGAGCCGGTTGATTGGCTGTGCAAGGTGTTTGACGTCACTCGCTCGTGTTACTACGCCCAGCGCCTGCGGCGCCGCTCACCCGCTGTTGAACGGCTTCGATTGCGTAGGCGTGTCAGTGAGCTGTTCTCACAAAGTCGCAGTGCTGCGGGCAGTCGCAGCATTTTGTCGCTGATGCGTGAAGACGGTGAGCAGATCGGTCGATTCAAAGTGCGCAGCTTGATGCGCGAGCTTGATTTAGTCAGCAAACAACCCGGCTCCCATGCCTACAAACGAGCAACAGTAGAAAGACTGGATATCCCGAACACATTGAACCGCGAGTTCGACGTGCCAGCGCCCAATCAAGTCTGGTGCGGCGATATCACCTACATTTGGGCGCAAGGAAAGTGGCATTACCTGGCTGTCGTCCTGGATCTTTGTACGCGTCGGATCGTGGGCTGGGCGCTGTCGGAAAAGCCAGACGCTGAGCTGGTGATCAAAGCGCTAGATATGGCTTACGAGCAGCGTGGCAGGCCTTCGGATCTGCTATTCCACTCGGACCAGGGATCGCAATATGCAAGCCGACTCTTTCGCCAGCGGTTGTGGCGATACCGCATGCGCCAGAGCATGAGTCGACGAGGAAACTGCTGGGATAACGCACCGATGGAGCGCGTATTTCGCAGCTTGAAAACAGAATGGATACCGACCGTGGGCTATCGAACTGCGCAGGAAGCACAGCGCGATATCAGCCATTTTTTGATGCATCGCTACAATTGGATTAGGCCTCATCAATTCAACGATGGGTTGGCTCCAGCGCGGGCCGAGGAAAAACTTAAAGTCGTGTCCGGGATAAGTTGACCACTACAATCTCACTCACCTTGCTTGGGCAGATTCTTGAGCTCAAAGCACGATCGCAAACCTCCGCCGCCATCAAGTCCCTTCTCGGCCTGTCGCCCAAGACAGCACGCCGGATCAATACCGATGGACAGGAAGAAGACATTCCTCTCACCCATGTCCACCTTGGAGACCATCTACGGGTCAGACCCGGTGAAAAGGTTCCAGTTGATGGCTCAGTACTGGAAGGTGAAAGTGCGGTGGATGAGTCCATGCTTACTGGCGAACCAGTGCCGGTAATGAAGAGAGCTGGAGATAGTCTGATCGGTGCCACGCTCAATACACATGGCAGCTTGGTAATGGAGGCGCAGAAGGTCGGCGCCGAGACCATGCTGTCACAGATAGTACAGATGGTCGCTCGGGCTCAGCGGTCCAAAGCACCAATGCAACGAATGGCCGACTCGATTGCTGGCTACTTTGTGATGGGTGTTATCGCGATTGCGATACTGACATTTGTCGGCTGGGGGCTTTTTGGCCCTGAGCCCAGTTGGGTGTTTGGTCTGATCAACGCTGTTGCTGTGCTGATCATCGCTTGTCCCTGTGCGCTAGGTCTTGCTACGCCCATGTCGATCATGGTTTCGACGGGTAAAGCGGCCAGCATGGGGGTGCTGTTCAGGGATGCCAGCGCCATCGAAAACCTTTGCAAGATCGACACGCTGATTGTCGATAAGACCGGCACCCTGACAGAGGGACGGCCAGTGTTTCACAGTGTGGAGGCCACACCCAGTTTCAATCCCCACGATGTTCTCCAGCTTGCTGCCAGTCTTGATCAGGGCAGCGAACATCCCTTGGCTCATGCAATCGTCGATCACGCCCGAACTAAGAACATTAAGCTCACCAAGCCAGAGTCTTTCGAGTCTGGTTCAGGTATTGGGGTCAGTGGGATCGTTGATGGTAAGAAGATCGAGCTGGGGAACACCGCATTGATGGAAGCCGTAGGCGTAAGCGCCACTCCCCTACAAGAGCGTGCTGAGGCGTTGCGACGTGATGGCATTAGCATCATCTACCTCGCAGTCGACGGGGCATTGGCGGGGTTGTTGGCAGTATCAGATCCAATTAAGCCGACCTCCAAAGAAGCAGTCACCAAACTCAAGGCTGATGACATCAAAATCATCATGGCAACTGGCGACGGGCTATCCACCGCTCGGGCAGTCGCCAGGGAGATGGGGATTGAAGAAGTCCATGGTGAAGTGAAACCTCAGGACAAGGAGCGTCTGGTCGCAGACCTTCAGCAATACGGCCGGAAGGTCGCCATGGCCGGTGACGGTATCAACGATGCACCAGCTCTGGCCCGAGCAGATGTGGGCATTGCCATGGGGACAGGGACTGACGTAGCGATGAATAGCGCGCAACTCACGCTGGTAAAAGGTGACCTGATGGGAATTTTACGAGCACGGGCTCTTTCGGTCGCAACAGTAAAAAACATGCGGCAAAATTTGGGTTTCGCCTTTCTTTACAACTCAATGGGCATTCCTCTTGCCGCAGGCTTGCTCTATCCACTGACGGGACATCTTCTGTCGCCAATGATCGCTGCCATAGCCATGAGCGTCAGTTCTGCATCTGTAGTTTTCAATGCATTGAGACTGAGAAATACCCGAATTGACTGAGCTGCAAAATTGCAGCGCACTTGCCATGCGTTTGCATACGACCTGACCAGTCATTCGCATTTGACTGATCAGCGATTGAGAATTTGACCAACCAGACATCAAAGCTGAGGGGCTCATAACGACCCAAAGCGGTAAACCTGGGCAAGTGACTACCCATGTGCTTTCTTCAGTCCCTTCAAGCGCACATTCGCCCTTTGCACAGCGGCCATTTTTTCAGGCCGCTTCATGCGTTTCCATTTTCTGATGTCTTCCTTGCTTCGCCCACAGCTCACACACAGATCACCACTGAGTTGGCAAACTGAGATGCAGGGATTCTCGATTTCTTTAGCCATTGTCAGCCACCTTTGGACACACGTGATTGAGTCAGGCGGGTGTTCCAGTCACCTCCGTGAGTTCGCTGACACTCCTCCTCAGAGTCGAAGCGGACGTTAAGGTCTGAAGGGATCAGCTCGATGTTGGCCTCATTCAGCGCTAAGGCCGTCAACTCAAAGATGCGCGCCTTAGCGTTAACCTGGGCGCGCTTTCTGTCAGCCTGGGTTTCGAACACCCAGATTACCTTCAGGGTTTCAGCCAATGCGCTCAGGTCAGCGGCATGAGTGAGCCAGGTAAAGCCTTCGATTTCACCTTTGGCTGTTTCGCACGCTTCGGTGAGCGTGGTCATCAACCGACGTTCGATTCGTGCCAGTTCACGTTTCCCTGGAGGCATTGCGGGTTCCTTTGGAGACAATGGTGGGGAGCCGCTGAATCAGACAGGTCGAAACTCGACCGTTAGATGGCTGACTTCGTGGACCGGCTTGAGACGTTCACGAATTCTATCGGCGTTCGCAGTGGCCTCACCAAGGACGCTGACGATGGCCGCATGGGCTTGCGGTCCAATCCGCCAGACGTGCAAGTCCGTGATAGTGGCATCCCCCGGTTTCTCAATCAGTTCGCGGATTTCCTCGGCAACGTGTGCGTCTGTCTGATCCAGTAGTATTCCTGCGGTGGCCCCCATCAAGGTCCATGCCCAGCGCGCGATAACAATGGCGCCGACAATGCCCATAACCGGGTCTAGCCAAACCCAGCCGAGATACCGGCCGGCGAGCAGTGCAGCAATGGCCAGAACCGAAGTCAGCGCGTCTGCAATTACGTGAACGTAGGCCGATTTCAGGTTGTTGTCGTTCCCGTGATGGGCATGGCCGTGATCGTGATCGTGCCCATGACTGTGCCCGTGGCCCAGCAGTAAGGCACTGACAATGTTGACGATCAATCCGACAATCGCGATGAGCGTAGCGGTGCCGAACTGAACTTCCGTTGGCTGCAAGAGGCGCATGACAGACTCAATGCCAATTCCCAGGGAGACCATACCGAGAATCAGTGCCGAGGCGAATCCGCCCAAGTCTCCAACCTTTCCGGTACCGAAACTGTAGCGCTGGCTGGAAGCATGGCGTTTTGCGTATCCGTAAGCGGCGGCCGCGATGCCCAATGCGCCAGCATGGGTTGCCATGTGGAAGCCATCGGCCAGTAACGCCATCGAACCCGTAATATAGCCGGCGGTGATCTCGCCAACCATCATCACCACCGTCAGTGCCACAACCCAAAGCGTACGCTTGGCATTTTCGTCGTGCGCTGAGCCAAGGAACACGTGGTCGTGTGTGTAATTGATGTTGGTGCTGCTCATGAGTGTGTACCTAGATGCGTTCACTTGGCGTAACGGCGAATGGCTTCAAGAAGCTCTTCGACGCCCTTGTTACGCTCTTCTTCGCTGAGCGCAGGGTTCGCGACATGCTCCCGCGCGTGGTCCTCGATGATTTCCTCCATTAAGCCGTTGATTGCTCCGCGAGTGGCAGCAACAAGGTGTAGTGTTTTTGCGCAATCGAGATCCGATTCCAATGCCCGTTCAACGGCTTGGATTTGTCCGGCTATGCGTTTTACGCGGTTGAGAAGATTTTCTTTGTTTGCTGCAATATGGCCCATGGGATCCCCCCCTACCTATGTATTGTGCATGATAGGCATACCCCCTATACCTATACAAGATCAAAGAACGGAGAGAGCATCTACAGTCCCTGGCAGGAAAGAGGCTTCAAGTGCGAGCGAGGAACGAGAGGAGCTGTAATGTCCGCCTCTGGCCGTTCTTTGCCGGCCATGGCCAAAAGAAGCGTACTGGTCGAATACGCTGCAAATGGTTGGTCAGGTCAAATGCAAACGGCTGGTTAAGTCTGCGCAAATACCCATCAATGACGCTCACAACCCGAAACATATAGCTGTTGACCTTGCCATCGTGTCAACGTTGATGCTGTCGGTGCGGTGAAAAGAGACCGCTCAGCACGAGAGGAATAACCATGTTCGTCTTAGATGTATCAGGCATTGGTTGCGGCAGTTGCGTCAGCAAAATTACCAAAGCGATTCAGTCACTGGACAACGAAGCTACAGTTTCCGTGGATCGGTCAGCCGGTAAGGTAAGTGTTGAAAGCAGCGAAAGCCCAGAGCAGATTCGTAAAGCTGTAGAGGCGTTGGGTTTTCCTTCCCAGATCAGCGCTTGAATGCTGGCACCTTTCCATGGTCAGGGCCCCGTATACAGGGGCTCCCCTTGGTTAACCCCTCAGGGAATACCGAAGCAGCCACGTCGGCCACAATTACCGCTCGCAAGCCCTTGCGCTACTAATCACCTCGCAGAGCTTTGAGCAAACCTTTGAATGCTCCATTCAACCGAGTAAAAGCGGCGTCGAAACGTATTCCATTTTCTGTGTACTTTGCGACCTCAACCTGCTGATCGACAGTATTTTGGTCAATGGCAGGTTGAGCCGGTGTACTGTAAAGCAAACTAACTCCATAAATATCACTGACGGATTCTATTCCGGCAATGTGTTTTACATTTGTCGTTTCCAAAGAAAATAGAGTGGCAGGTGTTTTTTCTATTTCGCGGGCGAGCACAGTAGAAAAATCTAAATCTCGGGCCTTGTAGTTCGGCGTATCAGCATTTGCGATGTTGTTACTCAGGATTTCGGCTCTTTGGCTACGAAGATTCAAAGCTCTTTCCGCTACGCCGACCGCTTTTTCGAAACTAATACTCAAGCAATAATCCTCAACAAGCTCACTTAATGTGCTACGCGATACCTCCGGTATTCACATCTCCGACCAGTAGAGGTTCAAAGACGTAGTCACCTTGAGTAACGAAAACCTACAAAGGTTCGCCCGTTGATATTGTTAGTGAGTAAATATCGATGCGCGCTGGAAGACCGAGACCTTAAGGACTAAATACGGTGTTCTTCAAGAGAAATATCGCAACCTGACGCAACTGTAATATTGGCCTAAGCTTCCCGACAGCGGGTGAGTCTTATAGTCCTATTGAGCCTAATGCTCACCCGCTACGAATCAATGCACGATTGGATTCAGGGGCGGCCAGTACTGATCTGAGGAAACCCAAAATGAACACTATCAAATCCTTGTTCGTCATCGCTGCTCTGACCATTTCATCTTTGGCTATGGCTGAGGGCGGTGGTGATCGGACTTTCGCACGTATGGAATTGGCCAGGAATAATTCGGTGGAATCGTACCAGGTAGCTCAAACGCAGAGCTCTCAACCGCCTGTCGCTGAGAGCAAAGCCAAAGCGATGGATCATAAAAACTGCTGAACGATTAGGCACGCGGCCAAGCTGACAGAAATGTAATCACTAAGGTGGTTTAGATGTGGCAATTTCTGAGCTCGCTTGCTGTAAATATTCGTCTTTTTAACGGTAAGCGAAGCTCATCTTGCCAACTCACGGGTTGTTTTGAACGGCTCCCTTTTGACTGATTGGAAATAAACGGCATGCATTCCAAAACCTCTAGACGGACATTCGTTAAAGGCCTAGCCGCCGGCGGCATCCTTGGCGGCCTTGGTCTGTGGCGCACTCCTGTATGGGCAGTGACCAGTCCAGGCCTGCCGAGCGTCCTAACCGGCAACGAATTTGATCTGTTTATTGGTGAAACCCCTGTAAACATCACCGGCTCGCCGCGCACGGCCATGACCATCAATGGATCATTGCCAGGACCCTTGCTGCGTTGGCGCGAAGGAGAGACAGTCACACTGCGTGTGAAAAATCGCTTGGACCAGGACACTTCCATCCATTGGCACGGGATCATCCTGCCGGCCAATATGGACGGCGTACCCGGATTAAGTTTCCATGGCATCGCACCCGACGGTATGTACGAGTACAAATTCAAGGTCCATCAGAACGGTACGTATTGGTATCACAGCCACTCGGGCTTACAGGAGCAGGCAGGCGTTTACGGGCCAATCGTTATCGACTCGAAAGAACCTGAACCTTTTCAATACAACCGCGACTACGTGGTGATGTTGACTGACTGGACCGATGAAGATCCTAGTCGCGTCATGGCGAAGCTTAAGAAGCAATCTGACTACTACAACCACCACAAACGTACCGTTGGCGATTTCATCGACGATGTCAGCAAGCAAGGCTGGTCATCTGCCGTAGCCGACCGAAAGATGTGGGCAGAAATGAAAATGAACCCCACTGACCTCGCAGACGTCAGTGGAGATACTTACACCTACCTCATGAATGGCCAGGCGCCCAACGGTAACTGGACCGGTATTTTCAAAACGGGTGAGAAGCTGCGCCTTCGTTTTATTAACGGCTCGGCGATGAGCTATTTCGACGTTCGAATTCCTGGCTTGAAAATGACCGTTGTGGCCGCCGACGGCCAACACGTCAAACCGGTCAGCGTCGACGAATTCCGCATCGCCGTAGCTGAAACGTATGACGTGATAGTTGAGCCCGCCAGTGAAGAGGCTTACACCATCTTCGCCCAGTCTATGGACAGAACCGGGTATGCACGCGGAACCCTCGCAGTTCGCGAAGGATTAAAGGCACAAGTGCCTGCGATCGACCCCAGGCCTCTTTTGTCCATGGATGACATGGGAATGGGCGGTATGGCTGGTATGGACCATGGCAGCATGGCTGGTATGGGCAGCGGCGACATGTCCGGCATGGCTGGCATTGATCACAGCAAGATGGCGGGCATGGACCAAAGTGACATGACCGGGATGACCGGCATGGACGGCGGTGATATGACTAGCATGGCTGGTATGGATCACAGCAAGATGGCTGGTATGGACAAAGGCGACATGGCCAACATGGCTGGTATGGATCACAGCAAGATGGCGGGCATGGACAAAGGCGATATGTCCAACATGGCCGGCATGGACCACAGCAAGATGGCAGGAATGGGCGGTGGTGATATGTCGGGGATGGCTGGCATGGGTAGTATGGGTGGAGAAATGCAGACTCACCCAGCCTCCGAAACCAACAACCCCTTGGTTGATATGCAAGCCATGACCCCGACGCCAAAGCTAAACGATCCAGGCATCGGTTTGCGGAACAATGGTCGTCGAGTCCTCACCTATTCAGACCTGAAAAGCACTTTCCAGGACCCTGATGGCCGCGAGCCCAATCGCACCATTGAGCTGCATTTGACCGGTCACATGGAAAAGTTTTCCTGGTCCTTCAACGGCATCAAATTTTCTGACGCTGAGCCCCTTCGTCTCAAGTATGGGGAGCGTCTTCGCATCACCTTGGTAAACGACACCATGATGACGCACCCCATTCACCTTCACGGAATGTGGAGCGACCTTGAAGATGAAAACGGCAAGTTCATGGTGCGCAAGCACACAATCGACATGCCACCAGGTACCAAGCGCAGCTATCGAGTCACCGCCGATGCCTTAGGTCGCTGGGCCTATCACTGCCACCTGCTTTTCCATATGGAAATGGGCATGTTCCGTGAAGTACGGGTTGATGAGTAAAGGAGACGATCTGTGAGCACATACCTAAGGATGCTCCGATCAACTTGCTGCGCGGCGGCCGCAAGTCGTAATTTGCACGGCACGCAGCGCTATTTGCTCAAAACGACCTGATGCAGTGTTCATCGAG